>SLDN01000192.1 GCA_007125275.1 Bacteroidales bacterium
ACCTTCGATGCCAACGTCTACCCCTCCCCTTCCGATCGGACTGAATTTGGGCGCAAGGTACTGGCTGAGAGCCCTGATTCAAGCGGATCGCTGGGAATCGCCATTTCCGAAGCCATCGAACGCGCCCTGCAGGACCCGAAAGCACATTATGCATTGGGCAGCGTGTTGAATCATGTTTTGCTGCACCAGACCATCATCGGTCAGGAAGCGATATTGCAAATGGAAAAGGCCGGCGACCAGCCCGACATCGTGGTAGCTCCTTTCGGTGGTGGCAGCAACTTCGCCGGAATAGCCTTCCCATTCCTGCATAAAAACTTCAGCGAAAAGCAAAACATCCGCTGCATCGCCGTTGAACCCACATCCTGCCCCAAACTCACCAGGGGTGAATTCCGCTACGACTTTGGCGACACCGCCGGCATGACACCACTTCTGCCAATGTATACCCTCGGACACGATTTCATGCCTCCGTCAATACACGCAGGTGGGCTGCGCTACCACGGCGCCGGAGTGCTCGTTAGCCAACTCCTTAAAGACGGACTCATTGACGCCGTGGCCAAAGACCAGGAAAGCTGCTTCAGGGCAGGCCTCGAATTCATCAAGGCCGAAGGCATCATACCCGCCCCCGAAGCCACTCACGCCATCGCAACCGTTATGGACGAAGCATTAAAATGCAAGGAGGAAGGAACAGCAAAGACCATATTGTTTAACCTTTGCGGCCACGGATACTTCGACATGGCATCCTATGAATCGTACCTCTCCGGAGCACTAAAAGATACCACAATCAGCAATGAAGAGATCAGCCAATCAATAGCCGGAACAAATGAACTGCAACCTCAATAATATATTTGGATTTTTGTATTTATATACCTATTTTTGAACGTCTGTTTACCCCGGTTGTTATGCGGATGCGACAGAGCCAATATTTATGTGTATCAAATATAAACGACAACCAATGAACTTTGCCTACACCGAAGAACAGCAGCTCATCCGCGAAACTGCCCGCGACTATGCAAAACGAAACCTCATTAAAGATGTTCTGGAGCGTGATGCCAAAGCCATCTATCCTTCCGGGCATGTTAAAAACATAGCGGAGCTCGGTTTTTTTGGTATGATGATCAAACCCGAATATGGTGGGGTTGATACGGATAACATCTCCTATGCTCTGGCGATTGAAGAGATATCGAAGGTGGACTCCTCTGTGGCAGTCATCATGGCAGTGCACAACTCGCTGACCTCATACGGCATTCAAACCTATGGAAACGATGCACAAAAAGAAAAGTACCTGCCTTCCCTTGCCAGTGGAGAGAAAATTGGCGCATTCTTGCTGAGTGAACCCGATGCAGGATCTGATGCATCCTTTCAGAAGACAACAGCCGTGGACAAAGGAGACCACTATGTTGTTAACGGTGTTAAAAACTGGATCACGAGTGCCCAAACCGGCAGCATTTACCTGGTGATGGCACAAACCTGGCCGGAGAAAGGTCACAAAGGCATCAATGCTTTCATTGTTGAGAAAGACACACCGGGCATCAGCATTGGTCCGCATGAGGACAAGATGGGAATGCGCAGCTCCGACACCCATTCCGTGATGTTCAACGATGTTGTTGTTCCGAAGGAGAACCGCATCGGTGAAGACGGTTTCGGGTTCCGCTTTGCGATGAAGCTGCTTGAAGGGGGACGCATTGGCATCGCTGCCCAGGCTTTGGGCATCGCCGCCGGCGCCTATGAGCTTTCCGTTAAATATGCAAAAGAGCGCAAAGCCTTCGGCACCGAGATCATCAACCACCAGGCCATCGCCTTTAAACTAGCCGACATGGCCACAGAGATCGAGGCCGCCCGCATGATGGTGCTCAAGGCCGCCTGGCTCAAAGACCAGGGCAAACCACACGGCACCGAAAGCGCCATGGCCAAACTGATTGCAACCGACGTGGCCATGAAAACCACCACCGAAGCAGTGCAGATCCATGGCGGCTACGGCTATGTAAAGGAATATCACGTCGAACGACTGATGCGCGAAGCCAAGCTGACGCAAATCTATGAAGGCACCTCGGAAATACAAAAGCTGATCATCTCGCGGGCCATTGAGAAAGGGTGACAGCCGATTGCCGATTGCCGATTATCGATTTTCGATTTTCGATTATCGATTGATGGCCGTAAACAAAAACCAGCAACCATGAACTCTGAACCAGTAACCCATAACTGAGAGCTGAGAGCTGAGAACTGAGAACTGAGAGCTGAGAACTGAGAACTGAGAACTGAGAGCTGAGAGCCGGTAACCCGTAACCAGAAACCATGAACCCGTAACCATGAACCGTAACCCGTAACCATGAACCAAAACTGTACCTGACATTTGTGCGGGCGACCCCAGTGTCGCCCCTACAGCACCGATTGGTATATTATTGATGGCCGGTCAAGCCCGGCCAATACAGTCGTGGCTTCAAAGAGAAACGAAATTAATTTGCAACCAGCAATCAGAAACCAAAAACCACAAACTCTAAACTCCAAACTCCAAACTCTGAACCCGTAACCCGTAACCATGAACCATGAACCCAATCCTTAACCTCAAAACCGAAAACGATTGCCTCATCTGCACCATATCCCGGCCTGAGGCATTAAACGCACTGAACAGCAATTTCTTTCAGGAATTTGATGCGATGCTTGACTCCCTGGAATCTCCAGATAATGAAATCAGTGCGCTCATCATAACCGGCGAAGGCAAAGCCTTTGTTGCAGGGGCCGACATTGCTGAGATGCAGCACATGGATAAAGCAGCAGCACGTGCTTTTTCACTGAAGGGCCAACAAGCTTTCGCCAGACTAACAAAACTGCCAATCCCGGTTATTGCTGCCGTGAACGGTTATGCGCTCGGTGGGGGCTGTGAGCTTGCACTGGCTTGTGACGTGCGTTTGGCCGGCAGCAAAGCCAAATTTGGCATGCCCGAAGTAAAACTGGGACTGATACCCGGCTACGGTGGCACACAACGGCTGCCAAAGCTTGTCGGCACGGGCAATGCACTACATCTGCTGATGACAGGCGACACCATCGACGCCGATGAGGCCCTGCGCATCGGTCTGGTGCAACAGGTCTTTCCTGATGAACAGCTCATGGAAGAGGCTGTCGGTCTGGCCATAAGAATAGCCCAACAAGGCCCGGATGCCGTGCGTACGGTAAAAACACTGGTACACCAGCACAACAACACGGGTTTGGATGAAGGCCTCAAAAATGAAAACAAAAGCTTCCCTGGCTTGTTTGTAACTGATGGGCCCGAAGGCATCAGCGCCTTCCTGGAAAAGAGAAAACCCGATTGGAAATCAAAAAAATAACTTTCACAATGAACTATGAAGAAAAAATGAGCCATGCGGCCGTCCTTGGTGCCGCCGGAAAAATGGGGTCAGGCATATTGCTGCTTACCGCTGCCGAAATGACCGACCTCTCACTGAAACCCGAAAACAAAGACAAGGTGTTCAGCCTGTTCGCAATCGATATCTCCGATCTGGCGCTCAGGGGCTTGCGTAAATATCTCATCACACAATTGCAGAAAATCGCAGAGAAAAAAACGATCAGCCTGAGACAGCTTTACCACGACCGCCCGGAGCTGATTGAAAATGAGGACATCATCAGGCAGTATGTTGACGACGCAATGAGCCTGATACACTTTTCGACACGCCCGGAGTCGGCTTACAATGCGCACCTGGTGTTTGAAGCAGCCGTTGAGGATGTAGACCTGAAGGTCAATCTCATCAAAAAGATCAAAGACAACTCTACCAAAATGCCCTGGTTCCTCACCAACACCTCCTCGATTCCCATCGCAGAGCTCAATAAAAAAGCTGATCTGGAAGGAAATATCGTCGGCTTTCACTTCTACAACCCACCGGCCGTGCAACGTATCCTGGAGTTTGTTGCACCCGAAGGTTGCAACCAGGAGCTGCTGGAGTTCTCGCTCAAGCTGGCAAAAAACATGAAGAAGGTGGTTGTTCAGCCCGGCGACTTCGCAGGATTCATCGGCAATGGCTTCCTGATGCGCGATACCTTGTACGGCATTGCACAAGCCGAACAATTGGCGAAAGAGATTGGCTTCCCGCAGGCCGTTTACATCGTCAATCGCATCAGCAACGAGTTACTGGTCAGACCCATGGGCGTTTTCCAATTGATGGACTATGTGGGAATTGACGTTTGCCAAAAAATCATGCTGGTAATGGCCGACCGTCTTGACAAGCCCGAACTACACAGTCCACTGATTGATAAGTTGATCAGCCAGGGCATCAAAGGAGGTCAATATGCCGACGGCTCACAAAAACCGGGCATGCTGAAATATGAAAAAGGCAAGCCCACAGAGGTTTATGATCCCGAAAAAAAAGAATACGTATCCATTGAAAGCCTACGGGAGGAATGCGATGCCTGCATCGGGAAGTTACCGGAAGCGCATAAACCCTGGAAGTCAGTGATCCGTCTGCCGGTAAAAGACGAATTTCTCGCTACTTACTTCAGCGAACTCAATAAAATGGATACCACTGGCGCCCACCTTGCCCTCGATTATCTGCACAATGCGAAAAGCATCGGACAGCAGCTGGTCGAAAGCAAGATCGCCCGCAATGCCGATGACGTTAACACCGTCATGATGACCGGCTTCTTTCATGCC
>SLDN01000044.1 GCA_007125275.1 Bacteroidales bacterium
AGTTCATAATAAATATTGAAATAATTGATTTTATGCTAATTTATGGGAGTAGGCACAAACAACCCAAAAAACCATCACTTTTTAGGGTTATAACCCCAAAAAACATATTATAACAATGGATCAAAGCTGGAAAGACAATGTGGAGGGCATCCAAATTGTTCACATAGCTGATTTTTTATTGATGCAGGACTATTAGCACTGCAGCTACATAAAAAGACATCATTGGCATCAACGGAAAATCCTTCCAGCTTCGGGCTTTTTATTACTCCTGATCGTGCGATATTTCCTCCAGCGTCCGACCCTTTGTTTCCTTCACATATTTTCGCACAACGATGAAAGCGACAATGCCGAAAGCAGCGTATATACCGTAAGACACTCCCAGTCCGATGGCAGTAAGCAATATGGGGAATGTAATTGTTATCAAAAAGTTGGCACCCCACTGCGCCAGTCCTGCGACGGCAAGTGCTGCACCTCTGAATCTGTTGGAGAACATTTCGCCCAGCATGACCCACATGATCGGGCCCCAGGTGAAGGCAAAAAAGGCGATGTAGGCATTTGCTGCAAAGAGTGCAAGCAGCCCGCCGGTACTACCCATTTCAATATTTTGAGCTACGTCGCCATCGCTGACGCCAGTCTGTGCGCCAAATGCGAAAACGATGGCCAGGAAGCCCAGCATCACGGCCTGTCCAACGGCTCCTATCATCAACAAGGGTTTGCGACCAACTATATCGACAAGATAGATGGCCACGAAGGTAAAGACGATGTTCACGCTGCCGCTGATCACATTGGTAAGCAGTGCGTCGGCCTCGGCAAAGCCTGCGGCCTGCCACAACACCGATCCGTAGTAAAACACCACATTAATGCCTGTAAACTGCTGCAGTACAGCCAGCGCGATGCCCACCCAGATGATTGGATGCATCTTGCCGGTTTTGGCATTGATTATATCTGAAAGTCGCGGCTTGCGTTCACTCAGCACGGTGGTTTTTATTTCGTCCACCTGCTTTTGAGCAAAAATCTTGTTGGTAAGACTGGCGAGCACCTCAATTGCTTTTAGCGGTTTGCCGGCAGCCACAAGGTAGCGCGGCGATTCGGGGATGAACAGCAATAGCAGGAAAAATGCGCTTGCCGGGATCAGTTCGACCCAAAACATCCATCGCCAGGCATCAAAGCCCCACCACAAAGTCTCAGAAGAACCACCGGCGGTGCCCGCCAGGTTGTAATTGCTGAAGAAGGCAAAAAACAAACCAAGCACAATGGCCAGCTGCTGTAAGGATATCAAACGGCCTCTGATATGCGCCGGGGCGATCTCTCCAATGTAGGCCGGCGACAGAATGCTGGCAGCACCTACAGCCAGACCGCCCAGTATCCTGAAAATGACAAACTCGGTAGAGCTGCCCGACATGCCTGAACCATAAGCGCTGATGATGAAGGACAGCGCCGCAATAATCAAGACGTTTTTTCGGCCAAACCTATCCGCCAGGGTGCCGGCAAAAAACGCACCGGCAGCACAGCCCAGCAACATCGATGCCACATTGAACCCGGTGCCCACGGCATCCGAATCAAAGGCACCCTGCAGGGCATCTACCGTGCCATTGATGACACCACTGTCAAATCCAAAAAGAAATCCACCCAAAGCGGCCACAATGGATAGAAAAAGAATGCGTGGGATGTTGGCCTTAGGCGCGCCATTGTTAACTAATTCGCTCATAACAAGTATGTAATTATTTATTAAACATAAAACTCCGGATTATCAAATGTTTTCATCCTGTAAAAATATGGTTTTTTTTATTATTACCGCACTCCTCAAAGTATTATAATATTATTTGACAATAAATTCAAATTTATTAAATATATTTGTGCCAAAAAGCACCAAAACAAAAAAAATCAAATTACGTGAATAGAGCGTGAAGTTCCATATTGGATTTATACGTCGTCAACAAAAAGCACTGAATCATAGCAAAACCACAAAGTCTGCAAACAATCTAAATCCTTATTCACAAAAAACAACAAAATGAAAGGACAAATGTCAAGACGTAAATTTATCGGCAGTGCAGCGCTTGCCACTGCAGGTTTTACCATTGTGCCCAGCACAGTGATCAGCGGATTGGGGCACAAGGCTCCCAGCGACAAGCTCAACATCGCAGGTGTTGGTGTGGGCGGCAAGGGATTCGGTCTGACGCGCGAGATGCAAACGGAGAACATCGTTGCATTGTGCGATGTGGACTGGCGTTACAGCAAAAACTGCTTCGACTATTTTCCACAGGCTCGCCATTATTGGGACTGGAGGAAGATGTATGACGAGATGATTGACGACATTGATGCGGTTGTTGTGGCCACCTCTGACCACACACACGCGGCTGTTGCAGCACACGCCATCGCGCAGGGCAAGCATGTCTATGTTGAGAAGCCTTTGACACACACCGTTTACGAGTCGCGCTTGCTTACACGCTTAGCCGACAAGTACAAGGTAGCCACACAGATGGGCAACCAGGGTGCTTCCGGCGATGGGGTGAGCACTCTTTGCGAGTGGATATGGAACGACGAGATCGGCGAAATACGCAAGGTGGAAGCCTTTACCGACAGGCCCATCTGGCCACAAGGCCTGGCAAGGCCTTCTGAAGGGCAAGCCGTTCCCGACACCCTCAACTGGGACTTATTCATCGGCCCGGCACCCATGCGCCCCTACAACGAAATATACACACCATGGAACTTCCGGGGCTGGTGGGACTTTGGCACCGGCGCCCTCGGCGACATGGCCTGCCACATCCTCCATCCCGCCTTCAAAGCACTTAAGCTTGGCTATCCCATCAAGGCACAGGGCACCTCGACGCTGCTCCTCCAAGACTCGGCGCCACAAGCCCAGAAAGTCAGCATCGTTTTTCCGGCAAGGCCGAATGACCCGCAATCGAAGATGGCATTCCCCGAGGTGGAAGTGGTATGGTACGACGGCGGTCTGCAACCCAGCAAACCCGAAGGGTGGCCCGCCGGCCGTAACATGAACCAGTACGGTGGCGGTGTGCTCTTTCACGGCACCAAAGACACCCTCGTTGTTGGATGCTATGGCCGCGAACCCTGGCTGCTGTCAGGCAGAGTGCCAAACGTACCAAAAACACTGCGCCGCGTCCATACTACACACGAGCAAGACTGGATACGTGCCTGCAAAGAATCACCGGAAAACCGCCTCGAAACAACATCCTACTTTAAAGAAGCAGGTCCGTTTAACGAAATGGTGGTGATGGGCGTATTGGCAGTCAGACTGCAGGAACTGCACAAAACCCTCGAGTGGGACGGTCAGAATATGGCGTTTACCAACATCGGCGACAACGAAACCATCCGCATCGTAGTAGAAGACGGGTTCCAGATCAGTGATGGACACCCCACCTTCGACAAAACCATGACAGACCCCATAAACGCCAAAGCCTTTGCACAAGAGCTTATTAAGCACAACTACAGGCAAGGATGGGATCTGCCGGCCATGCCATAAAATGAAGTTCATTGCCCCTGTCGCACTTTGTCAAAGTTGAATTAATTGGGTGCAATATCCTTAAAATAAAATCCATTTCTGTATGGAAATCAATATATTACGATAGTAAAAACAAAAATTAAACAATCAAGAAAATGAAAAAGCAACATGTAATTTTAACAACAATCAGTTTTTTGGTGCTCACCGTTTTGCTGCTGAATGCCTGCGGCGGTGCCCGCGAGGCTGAAGAAAAAACGGAGGAAAGACCATTGAACACACTCACTGAAGAGGAAAAAGAGCAGGGCTTTGTGTTGCTGTTTGACGGCAAAAGCTTTGACAACTGGCGTGGTTACAACCAGCCTGAGTTCCCGGCCGCAGGCTGGATCGTTGAAGATGGCACACTGAAAGTACTCGGCGCCGGCACCGGCGAGGCCGGCGGCCAGGGTGGCGACATCATTTATGATCAGAAATTCCTTGACTTCCATTTGAAGCTCGAGTGGAAGGTCTCTCCCGGCGGCAACAGCGGCATCTTTTACCTGGGCCAGGAAATTGAAGGCGAGCCCATCTGGAAGTCGGCCCCCGAAATGCAGATCCTCTGCAACGAAAGGCACATCGACGCCCAAATGGGTGTTGACGGTAACCGCAAAGCAGGCTCATTGTATGACCTGATCCCCGCAAATCCGCAAAACGCAAAACCAACGGGCGAATGGAACCTGGCTGAAGTGATGGTTTACAGGGGCACTGTGGTGCACCGCATGAACGGTGAAGTGGTGTTGGAATACCACCTGGGCACTACCGACTGGGAAAGGATGGTGGCCAACAGCAAGTTCGCCGAGTACCCGTGGTTCGGAAAGTATGAACCCGGATACATCTCCCTGCAAGACCACGGCGACGATGTGTGGTTCAGAAACATTCGCATCAGGGAACTCTAATAAATCATTAAAGTACGTAGATTATTAGTCTGCAGACCTTTAGCGCCCGCTTACGACAAGAGGCGTTATCCTGTTGCAGGGTGTTAATGGCATCCTGAACAAGCTTTTTGCCAGGAAGAGTCGCATGTGGGTGTTGTTAGGCCATGTTACGGCACAAACAAATTGACCGGATTGTCCTTGTGCACATCCACATCCGGATAATCGGGTTTAAAATCCCTCAGGTCGA
>SLDN01000047.1 GCA_007125275.1 Bacteroidales bacterium
ATCATTGACCATTGCCACAACCACGAAGCGATCCTTAAGGAGGCGGGACAGCAATCAGAAAAGGTTGAAAGAGAGTTCAGTGATCCTGCTGAGTCGGTCATCACTGACCTTAAATACGGTTTCATTGCAGGTGCTTTAAAAGAAACCTTACAACCCGGCGAATCGGAAAAAAGGAAAGCCAGCGAGGTGATTGACACCTTCCTGACCCATAAGTTGTTTGGCTTTCCGATATTCCTGTTCTTTATGTGGGTGATGTTCTCCGTCACATTTGTATTTGGAAGTTATCCAATGGACTGGATAGAGGCCGGGGTAGAGTCTCTGAGTGGTTTTTTGGACGAAACGATGCAGGCAGGACCTTTTAAAGACCTGCTGATCAATGGTGTGATAAGTGGTGTTGGGGGTGTCATCGTGTTTCTCCCCAACATCATGATTCTCTTTTTCTTCATCAGCCTGATGGAAGACACGGGTTATATGTCGCGTACAGTTTTCATTATGGATAAGCTGATGCACAGGATCGGACTTCACGGCAAATCCTTCATCCCGATGCTGATGGGCTTTGGTTGCAATGTACCTGCCATTATGGCCACGCGCACGCTGGCCAGCCGCAACGACAGGATGCTGACCATGCTCATCAACCCGTTTATCTCGTGCAGTGCGCGTCTGCCAATTTATGTGTTGTTCATCTCGGCTTTTTTTGTTGATTACCGGGGTACGATGCTGTTTATCATCTATGCAACGGGCGTTCTCGTGGCTATTGGGACGGCCATGTTGTTCAAGAAGACCATGTTTCGCTCTGAAGAAGCTCCGTTTGTAATGGAGCTTCCACCCTACCGCATTCCCACACTGAAGTCCATAACCCTTCACATGTGGAGCAAGGCCGTTCACTACGTTAAAAAGATCAGCGGCATCATCCTGGTCGCTTCCATCATCATATGGGCTTTGGGCTACTTCCCAAATGGGACCACTTATACAACAGCACTGGAAGAAAGAACAGAAGTCATTGAGCGTGAATTTGCCCTTCGCAAGGAAGCTGTTGTGGAGATTGACAGCATCGCTCTTAACGATTTGCAGCAAGAAAGAGAACTCGCGCTTCGCAACCTTGAGTCGATCCTCATCGTTGAACGCCAGGAAGAGAGCTATATCGGCAGGCTGGGTAAAACCATACAACCGGTCATGGCCCCATTGGGCTTCGACTGGAAAATGACCATCAGCATCATCTCGGGACTCGCTGCCAAGGAAATCGTGGTGAGTACACTTGCCGTGCTATACCAGGTTGATGAAACCGTGCAAACCCACAGCCAGAGCCTGGTAGAAAAAATCCAAAGCCAGACCTACACCTCCGGCCCCAAAAAGGGAGAGCCCGTTTTCACCCCTCTTGTGGCGCTCTCATTTATGATCTTTGTGCTGCTTTACTTCCCGTGCATTGGCGTCATTGCCACCATCAGCCGCGAGTCAGGACACTGGAAGTGGGGGCTGTTCACCGTTGTTTACACAACACTCGTAGCCTGGGTAGTATCCTTCATTGTTTATCAAACCGGCAATTTCTTTTTTTAACATGGTCATACAATATATAATTACAGGCCTTATCCTTCTTTTTGCATTCGTATATGCTGTTTGGAAGATCGTTAAATATTTTGGCAAACCAAAGTCTGCAGCCAGTGCCTGCGAAAAATTTGCAGGCGATTGTGCAGGCTGTAAAGCGCATTTCTCTTCAACCGAGAAAAATGTTCAGGAATGTGAAAAGCCGTGATATGCTTTTCCAACCACACCGTTAACCGGCATTCGAAGCGGCAATCAAGGCCTTAAGATAAAAAAGCGGGTTGTCACACGGCAAAAGAAATCTTATGTGACCCACTGCAGGACGCCATCACCCGTCTCAACGATTTTGCCATTGTCTTTTAAGTAGCGCAGCACATTTAGCACTTTCTCCTCGGCCATGTTTAAGTCAAGATCGTCAATGAGCATCTCAAGGCTGATTTCTTCTTGCTGTATTTTTGGTTTTAAGTATTTCACCACCTGGTTAAACTCATAAGTTGACACCCCTGCCTTATTCCGTTCGAGGCATATATCACACTGGCCGCATCTCTTCCCGCCCTTTTCTCCAAAATATGCCAACAGATAAAGGCTGCGGCACTTTGTTTCAGAGGTCACATAATGGATCATGGCCTCCATCCGTTTCCGGGCAAAAGCCTTTCTTTCGCCATACACTTCCTTTGATATCTGCAGGTCTGATGCAGCCAAACGCTCCTCCAGGAAGGTGATGACGGGCTTTTGGTTCTGCTCTTTGTAGTGAAGGATATTCATGTTATGCAGGTCAAGCAGGCTTTTCTTCACTTTTTCGATGGGGATGCCGTTGCGCCGGGCGATGTCTTCCTCATTGATCCGCGTAAATTCAGTAAACAAGCCGGTATAAGACCTCAGCAACATTTTCAGGAAAGGATCGTATCGCGGATTGGCAACCTGAAAGCGGTAAAGCTCTTCGTTGCTCACCAGGAACATCAGGCGCGAGGGGTTTGCAAGGGCTTCTGAGCTTGCCAGGTAGCCCTCTTTTTCAAGAAAACCGAGTGCGTTGTAGATAAAAAAAGTATTTAATGAGAATGTTTTGGCAAATTTATACATATCAAAAGGCATGCTCTGGTCCTTGCCACTGCCAATGGCCAGCTGAAAGTGGTTTCCGAGGCAATTGTAAATCTTTTTTATCTCTTTTAAAGGCGGATAGGATCGTTCGTGGAACTGTTCCAGGTTCAGGATATCTGCTTTATTGTAAAGCAGGATGGCAAACGCCTTGTTTCCATCTCTTCCGCCGCGGCCTGCCTCCTGGAAATAGGCCTCCGGGCTGTCGGGCAGATCCATGTGCACCACAAAGCGCACATTGGGCTTGTCGATGCCCATCCCAAAAGCATTTGTTGAGACGATAACCCGCGTGCGCTCCTTCATCCAGGCATCCTGCCTGGCATCACGTTCCTGCGAGGTCAGGCCGGCGTGATAGAAATCAGCACTGACTTTCTGTTGAACCAGCCATTCAGCAATCTCGCGGGTGCGTTTGCGGTTCCTGACATAAACCACCCCTGTACCCCTTTGCTTCAGGCATATCTTTAACAACTTGTTGAGTTTGTCTTCTTCTTTGAAGACCATATAGGCGAGGTTTTTACGCTCGAAGCTTTTTTGAAAGACCCGGGCATCTTTGAAGTCCAGCTTTTCCTGTATGTCTTCAACTACCTGCATGGTAGCCGTTGCCGTTAGTGCCAGTATGGGTGTGTTTGGGATCAGCGTCCTGATCTCAGCTATCCGCAGGTAAGGGGGCCTGAAGTCATAGCCCCATTGTGAGAGGCAATGGGCTTCATCGACCGCCAACAGGTTGATCCGCATCTTCTGAATCCTGGCGCGCATCATATCGGTAACAAGACGTTCCGGACTAAGATACAGGAACTTAACATCTCCATAAACGCAATTATCGATGGCATTATCGATCTCCACCTTGCTCATCCCGTGATAGATGCCAACGGCCTTGATGTTTTTGGCATTGAGGGCCTGCACCTGGTCTTTCATCAGGGCAATGAGCGGCGTTACCACAATGCACAAACCATCCATTGCCATCCCGGGAACCTGATAGCATAGTGATTTGCCGCCACCGGTCGGCAGCAATGCAAGGGTGTCCCGTCCATCAATGGCCGACTGTATAATGTCTTCCTGCAATGGACGAAAAGAGGAAAAACCCCAGTACTTAAGCAATATATCAGTAAGCGCCAAAGCCATTGCTTTTAATCTTTATTATACCATCAAATATAATAAAAATTTTAACACACAGATGTGATATCATGGCTCATCCCGAAAAAAATACAAATGATATATTTTTCGGTCCGTTCAAAAGAAGCCTTCTTGATTTTAAGAAGATATATCGGCGAGTGCTGTAATGCCACCGGCAACCGTATCGCCCGGCTTTACAAGCACTTTTGTTCCCGGAGGAAGGAATACGTCAAGCCGTGAGCCAAACTTTATGAAACCCAGCTCATCACCCTGCTTAACATCCTGCCCTTCGCGGGCATAACACACGATTCGGCGCGCAAGCTTCCCGGCGATTTGCCTCACGAGGAACTGCAACCCTTCGGGTGTTTCAAAAACTATGCTGGTGCGCTCGTTCAGCAAACTCGATTTCGGATGCCAGGCCACAAGGTATTTGCCGGGATGATAGCGGTAATAAACCACTTTGGCATCTGACGGGTAACGATTCAGGTGCACGTTCAGGGGTGACATAAATATGGAAAGGTGCTGCATCGGGCGACCGAAGAACTCTTCTTCCATATTCTCCTCAACCCTGATTACTTTGCCATCAGCAGGGCTAAGCAAAATATCTTTGTTCAAGGGAATGTGACGGTCAGGCGACCGGAAAAAATAAAGAATCCCTGCAAAAATAATTAGCGGGAAAATAAAAAGGACATAAGAAGACCAATGGTTCAATGTTAAAGCCAGCGCATACAGAATCACAAGGATAACAGTTGCAATAAAAATAGTAATGTGGCCTTCCTTATGAATCTTCATCTGTTTGGAGTTTTGTAACTATATGTTATTCAGTTTTTTGTGCTTGGTTGTGTTTAAGC
>SLDN01000143.1 GCA_007125275.1 Bacteroidales bacterium
AGAAAAAATTATTTAATTAGAAAGGCTTTGTTATTTTTGCAACGATAAACTGGTTTTCAAAAAAAACTATACACCTAATTAAAAATCAGAAAGGAAAAAAAATGACTAAAGTTAAAGAACTGGTAAAGGAGCAGGCTGATAAGCACGGTCGTCAGCGGACGAGTCTGATGCCTATCCTTCAGGCTGTTGTGAGTGCCGAGCACTACATTTCAGAGGAAGCCATGGAAGCCATTGCGGAGGAGCTCGACCTGAGCACTGCTGATGTGTTTGGAACCGCATCTTTTTACACATTTTTGGACACTGTTCCGCGTGGAAAGTACATCATCAGGGTTTGTAAGACCATCACCTGCCACATGAAAGGCAAGGATGAGATCATCCGTACCATCGAAGGGATGCTGAAGATTAAGTTGGGAGATACCACCACCGACAAAAAATTCAGCTTATTGCAGGCCAATTGCCTGGGGTGGTGCCACAAAGGACCTGTCATGCTGATCAATGACGAGGTTTATCCGGAAGTGACACCTGAGAAAGTGACCGAGATTATTAATCAATACCTGAAAAAGGGCTGATAGCCGGTTGGTATGCAATAGATGTCAAATAAAAACAGAAAAACAACATCATTATGGAAAAAAATATAAAAAAGGTTGACCTGATTTTTGGGAAGGTGGACTATATGGCCATTGTTGAGCAATCGCTTAAGCGCACTCGCGACGAGATCATCCTTGACGTAATAGACTCAGGTTTGCGTGGCAGGGGTGGTGCCGGCTTTCCTACAGGCTTGAAATGGAAATTTGCCAAAAACGAAGAAGCTGATCAGAAGTATGTCATATGCAATGCTGATGAGGGGGAGCCCGGAACGTTCAAAGACAGGGAGATCCTGACCCAGGTGCCCGAGAAGGTATTGGCCGGAATGGCACTGTGTGGCTACTGTACCGGTGCCAGCGAGGGGTATATTTACTTCAGGGGCGAGTATAACTTTTTATTGCCCTCACTGCATAAGCACATTGATGAATTTCATAAGAAGCTGAAGGCGCTGAAGTTTGACTTCACCATCAGGATTTGCTCCGGCAGCGGTGCTTACGTTTGTGGTGAAGAGACTGCACTGATGGAGTCAATGGAAGGCAAGCGTGGCGAGCCGCGAAACAAGCCGCCATTCCCTACATCACATGGCTATCTTGGAAAGCCGACATCGGTAAACAATGTGGAAACACTGGTGTTTGCCCTGATGATCGCACTGGAAGGCCCGAAGCAGTTTAAGGATATGGGTACTTTCGACTCCCGCGGGTCTAAGGTATTCTCAGTTTCCGGCGATACGCCTACGCCAGGCATCTATGAGCTGGAGCTTGGTATGACACTCGAACAATTTGTAGAGGAGTTTGGTGATGGTGATACGAAGGCGGTACAGGTGGGTGGAGCCTCAGGTTTCTGCGTTTCACGCAAGGACTTCAAAAGCACCCTGATCGGATTTGAGGGCATTCCCACCGGCGGATCGATGATGCTTTTCAATAGCAGCCGCTCCATGTATAACATCCTGAACGACTATCTGGAGTTTATGGAAGAGGAGTCGTGCGGGCAATGCACACCCTGCCGTGTTGGCTGCCAGCAACTGCTGAAGGGTATTGAAGCTGTTAAGAAAGGGATCAAGCCGCCTGCTTACCTGGAAGACTTACAGAAATTGTCTGATACGATGCGCATTGCATCCAAATGCGGTCTCGGGCAGTCGGTTCCCAATCCTTTCAACTCTATCATCAGTAATTTCCGGGAAGAGATCATCTATTAATCCCCGGCTATTTATAAATTTTAACAGGAGATAAACCCATGAGTAAATATAAAGTAAACCTGAAAATCAATAATATAGCTGTTTCGGTAGATGAAGGAACCACCATCCTGGATGCTGCCCGCCAGCTGAACTTCAAGATTCCCACGTTATGTCATCATGATGACTTGTGTGTGGCCGGTAATTGCCGTGTTTGTGTTGTTGAGCAGAAAGGCGCACGCCTGCTGCCTGCTTCCTGTGCCACACCCGTAAGCGAGGGAATGGAAATCCAAACAAACAGTCTGAAAGTGCGCCAGGCGCGCAAGCACATTGTAGAGCTGCTGCTTTCAGAGCACAATGCCGACTGCACCAAGTGCTTCAAAAGTGGTTATTGCGAGCTGCAGGATATGTCGAACGACTACCGCATCGGCGACCACGTTTTTCTGGATCTCGTAAAAGACCAGGATAAACAGCCTGACATTTCCAGTCCATCCATTGAGAAGGACGACAGCAAGTGCATTCGCTGCCAGCGCTGCGTGCGCACCTGCACCAGCCTGCAGTATGTAAGCGCGCTTGCAGTTACGCACAAGGGCAACAACATGCGCATCAGCACCTTTTTAGACAAACCCATGAACGATGTGGTTTGTACTGCCTGTGGCCAGTGTATCAATCGTTGCCCCACAGCGGCACTTACTGAGCGGAACTATATTGATGAGGTATTCGACGCCATTTATGACCCCAAAAAATTTGTTGTTGTACAAACTGCACCTGCTACACGTGTAGCTATTGG
The DNA here is from genome assembly GCA_007125275.1 of Bacteroidales bacterium. Next base: position 2,547 of record SLDN01000143.1, read on the forward strand.
TGAAGAGTTTGGCATGGAGCCTGGTACACGTGTTACCGGTAAGATGGTGGCTGCGCTTCGCAGACTTGGTTTTGATAAAGTGCTTGATACTGACTTTACTGCTGACCTTACCATTATGGAAGAGGGCACCGAGCTGCTTACCAGGCTGAAAGAAAAACTGGTCGACGGCAAGGATGTTGCCCTGCCGATGCTTACCAGCTGCTCGCCCGGCTGGATCAAGTTCCAGGAGCACATGTTCCCGGATCTGCTTCCCAACCTTTCTACCTGCAAGTCGCCCCAGCAGATGTTTGGTCCGCTGGCCAAAACGTACTATGCCGAGAAGGTGAACAAGAATCCCGCCGAGATGGTGGTTGTTTCCATCATGCCCTGTACGGCCAAGAAATTTGAGGCTGAAAGGCCTGAGATGCGTGGCAGCGGTTACAAGGACGTTGACTATGTATTGACGACGCGCGAGCTTGGCCGCATGATTCACCAGGCAGGTATCGATTTCGAAAAGCTGGAAGATGAAAAATACGACAGCATTTTGGGTGAATCAACAGGTGCCGCTGTTATTTTCGGTGCAACCGGTGGCGTTATGGAAGCAGCACTGCGTACTGCCTATGAGCTCGTTACCGGCAGGGAAGTGCCTTTCACAAACCTGAACATTAAACCTATCAGGGGCATGGAGGGCGTCAAGGAGGCTTCTGTGAAGATCAAGGATGTGAAGCCCGAATGGAGCTTCCTCGAAGGTGTTGAGTTGAATGTAGCCATTGCCCACGGATTGGCCAATGCCAAGATTCTGATGGATAAGATCAGGGCAGGGGAGGCCAATCACCACTTTATTGAGATCATGGCATGCCCGAGCGGATGCATTGGTGGTGGCGGTCAGCCGATGCCAACCAATATGGAGATCCGCAAGAAGCGTGCTGCCGGTATCTATGAAGAAGATGAATCGATGGTTATCCGCAAGTCGCACGAGAACCCGGAGGTTGCAGAGATCTATAAATCATTTCTGCACGAACCGCTGGGTCATAAATCGCACGACCTGCTGCATACACACTATTATCCACGCAAGCGCCATTAGAATGCTTGCCGCTTGAAACAAAAGGCTTGATTCCGTGCATTGACTTTTTTAAGTTGTCGATGACCGGGTCAAGCCTTTGTTATGTCTCTTAAAGAAAAAATCAGTTGTTATGTCGATTCAGGAAAAATCCACCCAGAATGCACATAATCAGGTACCGGTTCCTTCGCTCAGGCGTTTGCCGGGTTACCTGAGTTTTTTTAAAGCACTTAAGATTAACAATGTAGAGCATGTTTCCAGCAGCCGCATTGCTGCTAATTTTAAGATGGATGCTACCCTGATTACAAAAGATCTCTCTTACACCGGGGTTAAGGGCAGAACAAAAGTTGGCTATAATGTGGATCAGTTGATTGAGGCCATTGTGAGCTTTCTGGATTTCGATTCATGTGAAAATGCTTTTTTGTTTGGAGTGGGAAACCTCGGACGTGCATTGATCAACTACCAGGGCCTGAATCAATATGGGCTCAAGATTGTGGCAGGTTTTGATGTGGATAAAAATGTCATCAATACGAGCATTAAGGGGGTGAAAATCTATGGTTTGGATACGTTTCGTGATTTATCTCAAACGATGCATGCGCGCATTGCGATAATTACCACGCCCGGCAGCAGCACACAGGAAATCGCTGACCTTGTTGTTGCCTGGGGTATCAGGGCGATCTGGAACTTTTCGCCGCAGTCGATCAAGGTGCCTGAACATATTATTGTGGAAAACACCTCAGTGTATGCTGATCTGGCGGTTTTGCTGAACAGGCTGCATCGATGATGGCAGATGTGCAGATGTGCAGATGTGCAAATGTGAAAATGTGCAAATGTGCAGATGAGAAAATGTGCGGATGTACCAATTTATGGATGTACCAATTTGTGGATGTATCAATTCGCAGATGTGCAAAATGCGACAATGTGCAGATGTACCAATTTGCTGAAATGTGTAAATTGATGATTTAATGATCGTTGTGCTCGGGTTGACGGATGG
>SLDN01000200.1 GCA_007125275.1 Bacteroidales bacterium
AGAAAAAGTCTGAAGAAAAGTCAGAAGAAAAGACGGAGCAAGAGGCTGAAGAGAAGATTGAAGAAAAGGCCAAAAAGGCACCAGCCAAAAAGGCCACTGCAAAGAAGAAGGAAGACAAAGAGGAAGATAAAGAGGAAGATAAGGCTGAGGAGAAAGGAGAATAGTTTTTCCTGAATAATTCAAAAAAGGCTTGTCCACTAAACAGGACAAGCCTTTTTTTTATAGTCTGCAAGTTATGCTTTCAGGCAAAGGTACAATGCATCAGCCGGGTGCAGGGCCTCACGGCCGGTTCCATCGAGGATTTGTTGCCGGCAGCTGGTGCCGGCAGCCACGATGATGGCATCCGGTTCCGCTTTTCGGATCGCAGGAAACAGCGCCATCTCACCAATTTGCATACTGATTTTGTAATGATCTTTCTCGTATCCAAATGCCCCTGCCATTCCGCAGCAACCGCATTCGATGTCGACCACTTCAACGCCTGCAGGAATAGAAAGCATTTTTCGTCCATAATCAATCGACGATAGTGCCTTTTGATGACAGTGTCCGTGCAGGTATATTTTTTTTGGCCCACCGTTGAATATGCTTGTATCGATCTCACCGTTTTCAAATGCCCGTGTGATGAACTCTTCAATGGTATAGCAATGTTCAGCCAGGCTCAACGCTTTTTCCCGAAGCGTATTGACAACAATTTCCGGGTATTCATCGCGGAATCCCAAAATACCGGAGGGCTCAATGCCAATTAGCGGTTTTTGTTCATTCACAATGCCTGCAAAGGTTTCAACGTTCTTTTCCGCAATCTTGCGTGCCTTTTTAAGCAGTCCTTTCGAAAGGTAGGTGCGCCCACTTTCTGCATGCGAAGGCATCTCAACCCGGTATCCCAGTCTGTTAAGCAGCAATATGGCGTTTATGCCTGTTGCCGTGTCGTTATAGTTCGTGAACTCATCACAGAAAAGGCATACTGCTTTGCCGTTCCCTGCTGTTTTGTTCAGGGCCGGCAACTCCCGCCTGGCCCATTTTCTAAGGCTTTCTTTTTGAAGAAGCGGCAGTTTCCTTTGTTTGGCGAACCCCAGCATGCTTTTGATGAGGTGGCTGCTGAGCTTTTGCCCGGCAAAGAAGTTAAACAGCCCGGGCATGATGCTGCCGGCTTTATTCAGGCGGCCGTAGGCTCCTGTGATTTGTGCACTGAGGGGTGTGCCATTTGAATCGTAATAGTGCTGCAAGGTTTCTGCCTTGTATTTTCCCACGTCAACACTTGAGGGACATTCACCTTTGCAGCCTTTACATGAGAGGCAGAGGTCGAGCACATCCATGAGCTCGCGGTGGTTAAACGGGTTTTTCTTTGGAGAGTTGGTGATGAACTCACGCAAAAGGTTTGCCCTGCCCCGTGTGCTGTCATATTCGTTCAAAGTAGCCTGGTACGAAGGGCACATCACACCGCCTGCTGCCAGTGGCTTGCGGCAATCGCCAGAGCCGTTGCACTGTTCTACTGCCCTCAGAAACCCGAGTGTGCTGTCGTAGTTGAAATAGGTTTTCAGCTTTTTCTCAGGTTGTCCGGGTGTGTAGCGCAAGGAGGTTTTGATAGATGGCGGGTCAATGATCTTTCCGGGATTGAGAATGTTGAGCGGGTCCCAGATGGCTTTCAGCTGCCGCATCAGATCGTAGTTCTTTTCACCAACCACGATTGGGATGAAACCACCTCTGAGCCGCCCGTCGCCATGTTCGCCACTCAATGAACCCCTGTATTTCTTTACCAGGCGGGCAGTTTCCTCTGCTACCTGGTGAAAACGCTCAATGTCGGCGCGGCTTTTAAGGTTTACCACCGGGCGGATGTGTATCTCGCCGGTTCCGATATGTGCAAAGAATACGCATTTAAGGTTTAGCTTGTCAAGCAGTTGAAGGATTTCCTTTATGAAGTCGGGAAGTACTTCAACGTGCACTGCCGCATCTTCGATAACTGCTACCGGCTTGGCATCACCGGGCATGTTCGAAAGCAGTCCGAGGCCTGCTTTGCGTAGTGCCCATACTTTATTGATGTCAGCATCCCGAAGCATCGGGTAGTGGTATCCTAGCTTCGCCTTGCGCAGATGTGCTTCCATTGCTGATACCAGCTCATTGACTTCTTCCCGCGTATCGCAGGCAAACTCAACAACCAGGATGGCGCCCGGATCACCCTTCAGGAAGAATCGGTTTTTGCGCTGCCCGATGTTTGCTTTTGTGCAGTCGAGGATCACCTTGTCAATCAGCTCAACAGCTACCGGTTTGTACTTAAGTGCGATGAGGTTTGCCTGCAGGGCATCCTCCACGCTGTCGAGATGCACGCAGACCAAAGCCTGCTCTGCCGGTGGCAGTGGCACAAGGTTCAGCTTGATCTCGGTGTACAGTGCCAGCGTCCCTTCGGCGCCGCAGAGCAACTTGCACATATTGAACTTGTTCGTGCTGCCAAAAACCTCGGTGTCGAGTAACAGGTCGAGTGCGTAGCCGGTATTTCTTCTCTTGATGCCCGGGTCGGGGAAATGCGTTCGGATCTCGTCCTGATTTTCTTTTTGCGAAAGCATTTCGAAAGTCTGGCTGTAGATTTTGTTTTCCAGCTTGTTGCCGATGCACTTTTTGCGGAAGCTGTCGGCATCCATGTCACCAAAAGTAACGGTGTTTCCGTCAGCCAGCATGGCCTTGATCTCCAGGGTATGGTCGCGGGTGCTGCCATATACCAGTGAGTGAGAGCCGCAAGAGTTGTTGGCGACCATCCCTGCCATCATGCATCGGTTGCTGGTAGAGGTTTCGGGGGCGAAAAACAGACCGTGCGGAGCCAGATACCGGTTAAGGTCATCCAGAATGACACCGGGCTGCACCTTCACCCATTTTTCCTCCACGTTGAGCTCCAGGATCTTATTCATGAAGCGCGAAAAGTCGACCACCAGGCCGTGTCCGACAACCTGGCCGGCCAATGATGTGCCGGCTGTGCGCGGTATGATCGGCAGGGAGTGCTCACGGCAAAATGCCAGGATGCTTCTCAGGTCATCCTCAGTTGCAGGCCTGCAAACAGCCGTTGGGAGCTCCTTGAAAACAGAAGCATCGGTGGCGTACATCAGCCGCCAGCTGTAGTCGAGGTGCAGGTCACCATCCAGTTGCGCCTCCAGTTGTGCAAAAGGTATTGCAGTATCTGTTTTTTCCATTTTATGATGCATGAAAAAGTGTTACATCGCCTCTTCGGACTTATAAAAGTTGGTGCTTTCGAATATCTTATCAGCATTTGCAGCCTTAAAACCCGGGTACAATTTGCCATCAGCATCGGGATACCTGAGGGTGAACTCATAAAAGCACGATGGGATCTCAAAGATACCGTCAGAAAAACTTATGGGTAGCTTTTCTGCACGGGTCGCCGACTGTTCTAACAGCTCTTCAGGTGTCCCATAAATCTCATTGCCTGATGATGTGTTCATCGCATATCCGTTTTGCTTCACAAAAGCATTCACCTCCTGAAGGGTTTTGAAGTTTTTCAGTGCGTTGACTTTGATGGCAAAGTGGTTGGCACGGTAGCCGTATACCAGTGTCCAGGCCGCGTATTCACTTTCGGCACGCAGCTTTTCATAGGTGCCGAAAGGGATTTTGCCCCACAAGCTGCCACTGAAAACCAAATCAGGGTTTTGGTAAGCATCCGCAGGCAAACTGTCCAGTTTTTGCATCACGGTGTCCTGGAGGTATGGGCTGAATTGATCCAAAAGTAATTCGCTGATGAACACTTTTGGTGCAGTAGGATCAGAGGCGTGCTCAAAATGTCGGCCAAAAACCTTTTTTATCTTAAAGTCATAAGTGCCGCGTGCTTCATAGCCATTGTCGGTGAATATGCGTGCCACCACATCTATGTTCATCCTGGGGTCGTTGAAAGTACGCAAGGCAATGTGGTCGTGCACCACCTCTTCACCTTTGGATGTGAACAGTTCATAGATGCGCTTTGCGGATGGGTTCTGGGAGCTGTAGGTGTCCCAGAATTTTTGGAATGTGTTGTTGTATTGTTTCATATGTTTATAATTGCGTTATGTATTGTTATTCAATGCCTTGTGTTCATTTTGTTTCATAGAGTTTCACAGAGTTTGACACAGAGTTGCACGGAGTTTTGTATCTGTGAGACTTTGTGAATGACTCTGTGTAACTTTATTTGTTCTCGCAGATTGACGCAGATAAGAAGCGCAGATTGACGCAAATTTTGTGATAATCATTCCCCTGTGTGTCAAAAACTTTGGCATAGGTGTTTCATTTGTTTGATATTTGTTGAGACAGGTCAAGCCCTGTCATTACTGATAATGATACGACCTCAGTCGACAATCGGAAATCGACAATCGTGAATCTGTGTTTGCATAATATATGGTCCCAGTAACTGAAAGCTTGCAATCACCGGGTTATGGTCACTGTGTTGAAAATCGAGGTGAATACCTTCCACCTTTATGGGTTTAATATTTGGTGATGCAATAAAAAAGTCTATCAGCGTGGTTCTTGTTG
>SLDN01000126.1 GCA_007125275.1 Bacteroidales bacterium
CATTTGTTCCTTACCTAATCCATCATTCTTTCTGAAAACCAATCTGATCTTATGAAGAAGCCCATTATCAACCTTTCATCACTCAGTCAGAAGTATTTCATGGCATTGGCGGGGATATTTCTGATGTTGTTTCTCTGCGCACACCTGACCACGAACCTGCTTTTGCTGGCAGGCGATGGTGGCTCTGCATTTCGCAATGCGGTGAACTTCCTTACGGAAAACCCTGTGATCAAGATCACGGAGTATGTGTTATTTGCAGCCTTTCTGATTCACATCATCCTTGGTGTTATCCTGCAACTGCACAATTATTACGCACGTCCGGTCAAATACCGGACACCATTGAAGACGGAAACTTCTGCTATCTCGCGTTACATGTTCCACACCGGGGTGATCATATTGATTTTTTTGGTGATTCACCTGGTCAACTTCTTTTTTATCAGGCTGGGGATTATTCCGGTTCCTGAATATGCTGCAGACCGCCACGATTTTTACCCAATTGCCGTGGTGCTGTTTCAGAACCACTGGTACTCTTTGCTTTACATTGTTTCATTTGTCTTTTTAGGATTTCATCTAAAGCATGCATTTCAGTCGGCATTTCAGTCGCTGGGGTTAAACCACACAAAGTACACGCCTGTCATTAAGGTGATAGGCACAATTTACGCCATTGTGATCAGCGTTGGCTTTTCGATCATCCCTGTGTATTTTTTATTTTTCTACACAGGATAAGAAACTGCAAGTCAGCCATTGCAGGTCATCACAACAAGGTGTGCCATTTTTTATCTGATTCAATTATAAATATCAACAAAATACAAAGCTATGCTAAAGCTTGATTCAAAAATTCCAGAGGGTCCAATTGCAGAGAAATGGAGCCGTTACAAGACCGGTTTGCGCCTGGTCAACCCTGCCAACAAAAAGAAGATCGACATCATTGTTGTAGGCACAGGTCTGGCGGGTGCCGGTGCGGCCAGTGCTTTGGGAGAGGTCGGATACAACGTAAAGGCCTTTTGCTTCCAGGATTCGCCACGACGGGCGCACTCCGTTGCTGCTCAGGGGGGCACCAATGCGGCAAAAAACTACAAAAATGACAACGATTCTATTTACCGCCTGTTCCACGATATGATCAAGGGTGGTGACTATCGTGCCCGCGAAGCCAATGTGTATCGTGCGGCGGAAGTCAGCAACGACGTGATCGATCATTTTACGGCGATGGGTGTTCCCTTTGCCCGCGACTATGGCGGGTCACTCGACACCCGCTCATTTGGCGGGGTGCAGGTTTCCCGTACGTTTTACGCCAAAGGCCAGACAGGGCAGCAATGCCTGCTGGGCACATACTCGTCGTTAAACCGGCAGATCGCAAAGGGCACTGTCAAGATGTTTCCGCGCCGTGACATGCTGGATGTAGTCATCGTTGATGGCAAGGCCCGTGGCATCATCACGCGCAACCTGATCACCGGCGAGCTGGAAAGACACTCAGCCCACGCGGTGGTGCTGGCAACCGGCGGCTATGGCACCGTCTTTTACTTATCAACGCTCGGCCTGGGCAGCAACGCATCAGCAGCCTGGAGTGCCTACAAAAAGGGCGCTGTATTTGCCAACCCGAGCTTCATTCAGATACATCCTACCAGCATACCGGTTCTGAACGACTACCAGTGCAAGCTTACGCTGATGTCGGAGTCGTTGCGCAACGACGGCAGGGTGTGGGTGCCCAAGGCAAAGGGCGACAAGCGCCATCCCAACGAAATACCGGAAGAAGAGAGGGATTATTATCTCGAAAGAAAGTACCCTGCCTTTGGCAACCTGGTGCCACGCGACGTGGCCTCACGGGCAGCCAAGGAAAGGTGCGATGCGGGATATGGAGCCGGCGATACGGGACTATCCGTTTATCTGGACTTTAAAGATGCGATCGCCAAACAAGGCAAGAAGGCCATCCAGGATAAATATGGCAATCTTTTTGAAATGTATGAGAAGATCACAGGCATCTTGCCCTATAACGAGCCCATGCGCATTTATCCGGCCGGCCATTATACGATGGGCGGGCTGTGGGTTGACTACAACCTGATGACCACCATTCCGGGGCTTTATGCCATTGGAGAAAGCAACTTTTCCGACCATGGAGCCAACAGACTGGGCGCCAGTTCACTGATGCAGTGCAGCGGGGATGGTTACTTCATCCTGCCCAACACCATCAGCGACTACCTGGCAGATGATATCCGCACCGGCAAAATACCAACCGACCTGCCTGCTTTCGGTGAAGCAGAAATGGCAGTGAATGAACGCATCGAACGCCTGAAAACAGTCAAAGGAAAACAAACTGCCTCATCGTTCCACAAGCGTCTTGGCAAAATCCTGTGGGATCATTGCGGCATGCGCCGTGACGCCCAGGGCCTCAAAGATGGAATGGTGCTGCTCGACAAACTGGAGGAAGAGTTCTGGTCAGATATATGCATCCCCGGCAGCGAAAAAGACATGAACCAGGAACTGGAAAAGGCCCTGAAGGTTGCCGACTTTTTTGAAGTTGGACGCCTGATGTGCGAAGATGCACTGCAGCGCGAAGAGTCCTGTGGCGCGCACTTCCGCGAAGAGCACCAAACTGAAACCGGCGAGGCCAAACGCGATGACGCCAATTTTGCTTTTGTCGCCGCCTGGGAATACCAGGGCCCAAAAGCCAAACCAATACTGCACAAAGAAGACCTTAAGTTTGAATTTGTTGAATTGAAGGAAAGGAGTTACAAATAAGCCTTTAACACATTGACAATATGAATTTTACATTAAAAATATGGCGCCAACAAAACGCCAACAGCAAAGGTTCATTCAAAACCTACCCGTTGAAGGATGTTTCACCTGAGATGTCGTTCCTGGAGATGCTCGACTACCTCAACAACCAGCTCATTAGCAGTGGAGAGGTGCCGGTAACGTTTGAGCACGACTGCAGGGAAGGTATTTGTGGAACATGCGGCCTGTATATCAATGGCCGTCCCCATGGCCCAGCCCAAAACACCACCACCTGCGAGCTGCACATGCGCGAGTTTAAAGATGGCGAAACCATCGTGGTGGAGCCCTGGCGTGCATCAGCCTTCCCGGTTATCAAAGACCTGGCCGTTGACCGAAGTTCTTTCGAACGAATCATGCAGGCAGGGGGGTTTGTAAACGTTAACGTGGGCTGTGCCCCCGAGGCCAACAGCAACCCCATTGGTAAACTGATTGCCGATAAAGTTTTCGATGCAGCTACCTGCATTGGTTGTGGCGCCTGCGTGGCCGCCTGTAAAAACTCATCTGCAATGCTGTTCGCTGCCGCGAAAATAGCACAGTACGCACTGATCCCGCAAGGCCGGGTGGAAGCCAAAGAAAGGGTAGATAAAATGGTCAAACAAATGGACGCCGAAGGCTTTGGGTTCTGCTCAAACACCTATGGATGCGAATTCGACTGCCCAAAAGGGATTTCAGTGGATTTTATCGCCCTGATGAACAGGGAGTTCTTCTCATCAAAAGTGTGCAAACACAAGGAATAACCCACTGATTACAAATTTGTTGACTCTTTTCAGATACCTTCCCTTTTCGATGGGATGCCTGATTGCCTGTATACTGCCAATTTCGCCTGCGTTCAGTTGGTTTCCTCCTTCCAGCTTCGAGCTTCGAGCTGTTTTACCGCGAACCCTCCGAGCTTCCATTTATGAGCTTCGAGCTTGCATCATCTACTCCTTTCTACACAAAACAATTTTAAAATAAAAATTTTTTAAAAAAAACAGTTTACTCTATAACATATTTAGATATTTACTACATTTGTAAAAAAATATGTTTAACCGATTATAAAACGCAGAATAATGATTAACCACAAACTGGACCCACGAAAATTAGAAGAAGCAGCGTCAAAGCTCAGGGCAATAGCCCACCCCATGCGCATTGCCATCATCAGCTTGCTGGAGAACAGCGAACAGATGAATGTTACTGAAATTTACGAAGCGCTCCGGATAGAACAGGCATCTGCATCGCATCATTTAAACATTTTAAAAACCAAAGGCGTTCTGGAGTCCAGACGCAGCGGCAAGAACACCTATTATTACCTGAAGCACGAAGCACTCAGTCAGATGATAGAATGCCTGAATCGTTGTCACTAAGAGTATAAGTAGTGTGAAAGCATTCATGTTGTTGTTCCGGTCTGTTGTTTGTTCAGCATATAGCCGGCCACAAGTAACAATATCATTTTGAGCGCACTGAAATGACGAATTCCATTAAATATACAGAGGAAAACAGTCAAATCGCAGGTTTCTGTAAAGCATTGGCCCACCCTGCACGGATCACCATCATCAGGCTTCTTCTCAGTATCGATTCATGCTATTGCGGCGACATCGTAAAAGAGCTTCCACTGGCTCAATCAACCGTTTCACAGCATTTGAAAGCCCTGAAAAAAGCCGGGCTCATTAAAGGGGATGTGGAAGGTGTCCGTGTAAG
>SLDN01000031.1 GCA_007125275.1 Bacteroidales bacterium
GCGACATACCGCCAAAATAAAGGCTCATGCTTTCAGTATTGGCATAATTCACCAGCCAGTTATTCTCTGTCATGAACGGCAGGATGTATTGGGCGCGGGCCGGAAGTATGTCGAGATGCTTTCGGAGCAGGGCATAGGCTTTGTCTGCATAGGCCGGTAGCGAATACCCGGAGTAGGATGTCCAGTTTTTAGCCAGAAAGTGATCGTAATACATGTCTACAATAACCCCGGAATACAGGCGGTATTTGCTGCGAAGCCTTTCTTTGCTCTTTTTTACGATGCTGTGTTTGTCGGTAAATGTGTCAATCTGTCTGTGCAGCAGAATTCCTGCGGTGATTTCCGGACTGTAGCCATTGATCTTATTGCCCTTCACCATATCAGCAATAAAGTTGCCGATGATAAGGTTGTTGTCATCTCCCGATAGGTATAAATGCGCCAGGAAGTTCATGTATTCAATTTCGATTGCTTTGTTATCGTACTTTTTTTCTTAAATCCGGAATAAATCCTAAAAATATGCTTAAATTATATAGTTTTGTATCATCAAATAATGTCACACAAAATACAAAAAAAAATTATGCAAAAGTTATTACTTCTGGGTGATGAAGCCATTGCCCAGGCAGGGATAGATGCGGGCATGTCGGGGATATTTGCATATCCGGGCACGCCTTCCACTGAGATAACAGAGTATGTAAGGGGTTCAAAGGAGGCAAAGCAGAAGGGCATTGTGGCCAGTTGGGCTGCCAATGAGAAAACAGCAGCTGAGGCTGCCCTCGGGATGTCGTATGCCGGCAAGAGGTCAATCACGGCCATGAAGCACGTGGGCCTGAACGTGGCGGCCGACGTATTCCTGAATGCCAGCATCACCGGAGCCAATGGCGGCATCCTGTTCGTCGTGGCCGACGACCCGTCGATGCACTCATCTCAAAACGAACAGGACTCCCGGGTCTATGGCAAGTTTGCTATGATACCCATCCTCGAGCCCTCCAACCAGCAGGAGGCTTACGACATGGTGCACGAAGGCTTCGACCTTTCGGAACGATACAAGGTGCCCGTGATGATCCGCATTACAACCCGCCTGGCACACTCCAGATCAGGCGTGGCCCGTAAGAAAAGCCGGGAACAAAATCAGTTTAAACTGCCTGAAAACTTGCGTCAGTTCGTGCTGCTGCCGGCCATTGCCCGCAAGCAATACCAGTCGCTGCTCGACACCCAGCCACATTTTCAGCAGGAATCCGAGGACTCACCCTGGAACACATATCAACACGGTGAAGACCGCTCCGTGGGCATCATTGACTGCGGCCTGGCATATAACTACCTGATGGAGAACTATCCTGACAGGAAGGTGCCCTATCCTGTTGTGAAGATTTCACAATACCCGCTTCCTTATAAAAATATTGAGAAGCTCTATGATGAATGCTATCGCATACTGGTGCTGGAGGAAGGTTATCCTGTTGTGGAAGAGATGCTTAAGGGCTTTATGAACGTGGGTAAGGAGATCAATGGCCGTCTGGATGGCACCCTGCCCCGCACCGGAGAGCTGACCCCAAACATTGTGGGCAGGGCATTGGGCTTCAACCAGGTAGATCTGCCTGAGGTGCCGGCCCTGGTAGCCAAACGTCCACCGTCACTTTGCAAGGGCTGTTCGCATATCGACAGCTTCATCGGGCTGAATGAGGCGATCGCAGAATATGGCAAGGGACGCGTGTTTTCCGATATCGGCTGCTATACGCTTAGTGCCCTGCCACCTTATGAATCAATCAACACCTGTGTGGACATGGGTGCATCCATCACCATGGCAAAAGGCGCCGCTGATGCCGGCATGAAACCTGCCGTGGCCGTGATCGGCGACTCCACTTTTACCCACTCGGGCATCACCGGGCTGCTGGATGTTGTTAACGAGAACACCAACATCACCGTGATCATTCTCGACAACGCTACTACCGGAATGACCGGCGGACAGCCCTCCGCAGCCTTTGGCCGCATCGAAGACATCTGCCGTGGCGTGGGCGTTGAAGAAGAACACATCAGGGTGATTAAACCACTGCGCAAAAATCACGAAGAAAATACCCGCATCATGAAGGAAGAGCTCGCATATGAAGGTGTTTCCGTGATCATCCCACGCAGGGAGTGCATCCAAACCCTCAACAAAAGAATGCGCCAGAAATTCAAAGAAAAAAAATAGAACTAAGCTCGAAGCTCAAAGCTCGAAGCTCGAAGCAGGACATCTAACGAAAAACAATCCATGTCACACTGAGCGAAGTCGAAGTGCAACAAACAATAAACAACAAATATCATAAACAATGAAAAACGACATCATATTAGCCGGTGTAGGCGGTCAGGGCATCCTTTCCATTGCTGCCATCATCGGTTACGCAGCAGTAGAGTCCAATCTTTACCTCAAACAGGCTGAAGTGCATGGCATGAGCCAGCGCGGTGGCGATGTGCAGTCGCACCTGCGCCTTTCCTCCGACGAAATCGCTTCTGACCTTATCCCACAAGGCAAAGCGGATATGATCATCTCGGTGGAGCCCATGGAAGCACTTAGGTATTTGCCATACCTGGGCCCCGAGGGGTGGCTGATCACCAACACTGAGCCCTTTATAAACATTCCCGACTATCCCGAGGAAGAAGCCATCATGCAGGAGATCAAGAAGCTAAAGCGGAATGTGACCCTCGACGCCGGAAAGATTGCCGGAGAGCTGGGCAACAAGAAATCTGCAAACGTGGTCATACTGGGTGCGGCATCGCCATTTATAGATATCCCGTTTGCACTGCTGGAAGACGCCATCAGGAAGCTTTTCGGGCGAAAAGGCGATGATGTGGTGGCCGTTAACCTGGATGCCCTCAGGGCCGGACGTGAAATAGCCAAAAGCGAGATCAACAGCTGAGCCGGAATGCTTTGAAAAATTAGCCCGCTTGCTAAACAAAAATCTTCCAAGACGGTTATATAATGAAGTATCCGTGTATGTTACGTTGCCAGCACGGGAGTCTGTTTTTATTTTCAGAAGAAGCATTATTGTTCTACCATAAAAAATACATCACAATATGATAACCAATAATTTCATCGAACGTCACAACGGCATCAGGAAGGCTGATGAAGAAAAAATGCTTGAAAAAATCGGCATCAAATCTGCTGATGAGCTTATTGATCAAACCATTCCGGCCAGCATCAGGTTGAAAGGTGACCTTAATCTTCCTGAAGGGCTGAATGAATACGAGTATATTCATCATCTAAAGTCGCTTGGCGCCAAAAACAAAGTGTTTAAGTCTTTCATTGGGATGGGATATTACAACACCATTCTTCCCGGCGTGATTCAGCGCAACATCCTGGAGAATCCTGGCTGGTACACATCTTACACACCTTACCAGGCTGAGATCTCACAGGGACGATTGGAAGCACTTTTGAACTTTCAGACGGTCATCGCAGACCTTACCGGACTGGAAATTGCCAATGCCTCCCTGCTTGATGAGGCTACCGCAGCAGCCGAAGCGATGATCATGCTGTTCAATTCCAGGCCACGCAGTGCTGTCAAGGAAGGAGTGAACAAATTCTTTGTTTCTGACAAGGTGTTCCCGCAAACGCTGGATGTATTGACAAACCGTGCCGAACCGCTCGGCATAGAGCTGGTGATCGCCTGTCATAACGAGCAGAAACCGGATGCCACCTTTTTTGGGGCTCTGCTTCAATATCCTGATAATTACGGCTCTGTAAATCAATACGATGATTTCGTCACAGCCGCCAAAGAGCATCATGTACGCGTGGCTGTAGCGGCCGATCTTTTGAGTCTGACCATGCTCACGCCCCCCGGTGAATGGGGTGCTGATGTGGTTGTAGGTACTTCGCAGCGTTTTGGCGTACCGATGGGCTATGGCGGACCGCACGCCGGTTATTTTGCCACCAAAGATGAGTTCAAGCGTTCAATCCCCGGAAGAATCATTGGTGTATCTGTTGATCGCAATGGTGACCAGGCATTGCGCATGGCGCTGCAGACCCGCGAGCAGCACATCAAACGCGAGCGAGCCACTTCCAACATCTGTACCGCCCAGGCATTGCTGGCAACAATGGCAGGAATGTATGCCGCTTATCACGGTCCCAAAGGACTGAAAAAGATTGCCCGCCACATCAATATCCTGACGGGCGTGCTGGCACAGGAAATAGAAAAATACGGCTTCAAGCAGTTAAATAAATACTTTTTTGATACATTATACGTAGAGCTTCCTGACAATGTGTTTGCTGATACGGTTCATCAGATCGCCGTGGAGAAGCACATGAACTTCCGCAGGATCGACAACAAGCACCTGGGCATCAGCCTGGATGAAACCACCTCACTAGCAGATGTGAATGACATTCTGGAAATATTTGCCACGGCAGCCGGCAAGTCATTTAACAAGTTTGTATGCGATCCGGTTGAATGCCAAAAGATCACTACCATACCGGCAGTTCTGCA
>SLDN01000211.1 GCA_007125275.1 Bacteroidales bacterium
ATCCATACCGTTTACCAGCTGCTGAGCACAGCAGATAAAGGCCGGATACAATCGTTAGAAATCATTGACTATCCGCGCTTTCTATACAGGGGGCTGCATCTGGATGTGTCGCGGCACTTCATGCCCATCGACTTCATCTACAAATACATTGATTACATGGCCATGCATAAGCTGAATGTGTTTCACTGGCATTTGATTGATGACCAGGGTTGGCGCCTGGAGATCAAAAAGTATCCGAAACTCACGGAAGTCGGTGCCTGGCGTGTGGATATGCCAGACATTCACTGGAACGAGCGCCCACTGGCAAACGACCCTGATAATGCCACATACGGAGGTTACTACACACAGGATGAAATACGATCAGTGGTCGAATATGCTGCATCCAGAAACATCAGTGTGATGCCTGAGATCGAATTGCCTGCCCACGTAATGTCTGCACTTGCTGCCTATCCGGAGCTTTCCTGCACAGGCGAGGACCTCGGCGTACCACCCGGCGGCGTGTGGCCGATTACTCACATATATTGCGCCGGCAATGAAGCTACTTTTGATTTCCTGGAAGATGTCCTTCTCGAAACCATGGAGCTGTTCCCCTTTGAATACATACACATTGGTGGTGATGAGGCCCACAAAACCAACTGGGAACAATGTCCCAAATGCCAGAAAAGGATCAAAGATGAAGGTCTTGCCGATGAAGAGGAGCTGCAGAGCTACTTCATACAGCGCATTGAGCGCTTCCTCAATGAACACGGCCGCCGCCTGATTGGCTGGGATGAGATCCTGGAAGGAGGGCTGGCACCCAATGCCACGGTGATGTCGTGGCGCGGCGAGCAGGGTGGGATAGAGGCTGCCAAAATGGGACACGATGTGGTGATGACCCCCGGCAGTCACTGCTATTTCGACCATTATCAGGGCGACCCCGCCATCGAACCCCTCGCCATTGGCGGTTATACCACACTGGCAAAGGTATATTCATACGAACCCATACCCGATGTCCTGAATGCAGAGGAAGCGAAAAGGGTGCTGGGCGCCCAGGCAAATGTGTGGACTGAGTACATGCCTGTGCCGGAACACGTCGAATATATGATCTTTCCGCGTCTGGCCGCACTTTCGGAAGTGCTCTGGTCGCCAAAGGAGCATCGCACCTGGGCTGACTTTTCCAGGAGAATGGTCGCGCAGTACCATAGATACAACGACCTGGGCATTAACTACGCACTCAGTGCATTCCAGGTCACAGCATCACCTGAAGCAGAACCCGCAAACAAAAGACTCTTGCTGACACTATCATCGGAAGTCTTTGAACCGGAGATCAGGTACACATTGGACGGAAGCGAACCAGGCAGGCAGTCAGCAAAGTATGAAAAACCGATCGCATTGTCTGGACCGGCAACTCTCAAAGCAGCCGTTTTCGTTGATGGAAAGTCTATGGACCAGGTGCTAACGAGGGAATATGACATTCACAAAGCATTTCTGAAAAATATCGCATTGGAGTACCCAAACAGTCCACGCTACGATGGACACGGTGAATACAGTCTCGTGAACGGAATCAGGGGCACCGCAAGCCACATGGACGGCAACTGGAAGGGCTTTTATGACAATGACCTGCTGGTGGTGATCGACATGGAACAAAATGTGGAGATCAGCAGCATTGCTTTGGAAGCATTGCAAGCTTATGGCTCATGGATTTTCTTACCTACACAGGTGAAATTTGAGGTTTCCCCTGATGGAGAGCATTATTCTGTGCTTGAAGTCGTTGAAAACGACATCTCACCTTATGAAAGAACCCGGATGGTCAAGCAGTTTACAACCACAAAGGCAGCTAAGGATGTGCGGTTTATCAGGGTACATGCCGAAAACCTTGGTGTTTGTCCGCCCGGGCATTCGGGTGAGGGAAGACCTGCCTGGCTCTTTGTGAGTGAGATAATCGTTAAATAGTGCATTTTGTATCGCGAAAAATCGAGATAATAATAATTATGAGGCTGCGAAATGATTGTTTGAAACATAAGGTCGCTGGATGGGAATATTTCATTTAGGCAGAAAACCGATTATTTCTTAATGCTCAAATATTCAATAAGTTCAATAATTAACAGGCTAATCATTTAAATGCACCAACAATGGCAAAAAACAAAACCTTTCCTATCTTACTGGCATTCCTGGCCATGGGCTTTGGCGATGTCGTCGGGCCGCTGGTATCGCTCGTAAAAGACTCATTTGAAGTGTCAAACTTCGTGGCTTCGCTGATGACCACCAGCGGCTTTTTGATGTTTGGCGTCTTGTCGATTCCTCTCGGGGTCTTCCAGGACAAAAAGGGCAAAAAATATATTCTGATGATGGGCTTGCTAATCGCCTTGCTGGGATTGCTCATCCCCATTCTTTTTGGGATGTATGGTCAGCGCCCGGAAGTTGCTTCGGGTTCATACACAAAGTTATACGCTTTGTTTGTGTCGGTGTTTTTGTTGGGTGCCGGTGCCACCACGCTGCAGGTTGCCGGAAACCCCATCATGCGTGACGTTTCAGCAGTGGGCCGATACGCCAGCAACCTGTCGCTGGGTCAGGCCATAAAAGCCATCGGCTCCTCACTGGGTTTCCTTGTGCCCCCCGCCGTAGCGGTGTGGTTTGGCCTCGACTGGACCATACTGTTTCCGCTTTTTGCAGTGATCATTTTGATTACCATATTGTGGGTTAATGCCTTAAATATCCAGGAAAAGAAAAGTGCAGATGCGGCCCCTGTCAACCTGGCATCCAGCTTTAAACTGCTGGCCAACCCCTTTGTCTTTATGATGGTGCTGGGGATTTTCCTTTACGTAGGTGCCGAAGTGTCTATGAGCGCGCAAATCCCGATTTTGATGGACAGGGTTTATGGCATCAAAGACTTTGGCCTTTGGATGGCCTGGGGTTTGTTTTTCCTGCCCATATTCCTTGGCCGCCTGGCGGGAGCATTTGTGCTGACGCGTGTCAAAGCCGGGAAGTTCCTGATTTTTAGCGTTGCGTTGTCAGTCCTTGGAATGCTGATGCTGTTTTTTGGAAGCCAGTACATTGCTTTTGCCGGCATCGTGCTCATCGGCCTGGGATTTGCCAATGTCTTCCCCCTCATTTTCTCTATCACCGTGGATTCAATGCCCGTTCGCACCAATGAGTTATCAGGCCTGATGGTCACCGCCATCGTGGGCGGCGCCATCGTGCCCCCCATCACAGGAGCAGTAGCTGATATCGACGTACAACTGGGTTTCCTGGTGCCGGCAGCGTGCATCGTTTATATATTTGTTTTGGCCATTAAATATGTCAATAAATAAAGAACATGTTAAAAAAAACTGTAATGACGCTGGATGCCGGCGGGACCAATTTTGTCTTTTCTGCAATATCTGATGGCCTTGAGGTGGCTACACCTGTGCACCTGGCCGCGAATGGACACGATCTGGAGCGCTGCCTTAAAAACATGATTGCCGGATTTGAGGCCATTCAGCAACAACTGGAGAATGCGCCCGATGCCATCAGCTTTGCCTTTCCCGGGCCGGCTGACTATGAAAACGGCATCATCGGCGACCTGTCTAACCTGCCCGGCTTTCGCGGCGGTGTGGCACTTGGTCCGATGCTCGAAGACCATTTTGGCATTCCGGTATTCATCAATAATGATGGTGACCTTTTTGCATACGGCGAAGCCATGCATGGCCTGCTTCCACATGTTAATGCGAAGCTGAAGGAGGCAGGCAGCAGCAAACAGTACCACAACCTGGTGGGCTTTACACTCGGAACCGGCTTTGGTGGCGGCCTGGTGAGAAACAATCAGCTGATTATTGGCGATAATGGTGCGGCCGGCGAGGTGTGGCTGCTGCGTAATCCTTTCAACAACAATAGTTTTGCCGAGGAGAGCATCAGTGCCAGGGCCATCACCGGCGAATACTCAGTACAGTCTGGCCTGGATGTTGCCGGTTTGACGCCCTTCGATGTTTTTCAAATTGCAAAAGCTTATAAGCCCGGTGATCGCGATGCTGCAATGGCGTCGTTTCGTAAGTTTGGGGTCGCCCTGGGCATGGCAATGGCCGAAATAATCACTGTGATGGATGGCCTGGTAGTCATTGGAGGCGGTTTGGCAAACGCCTGGGAACTGTTTGCTCCTGCAATGTTCGATGAGTTAAATGGATTCCTGCAGGATGCCAAAGGAAACAGTGTGCCCAGACTCGTAATAAAAACATACAACCTGGAAAATGACAATAGCTTTCTGGCGCTGGCACGCGGTGAAGAAACCCGCATCAAAGTTCCGTTTTCAGAGCGCGAAGTGACGTACGATCCCATGAAAAGAACAGGTATTGGCCTGTCACGATTGGGAACCAGCAAGGCCGTAGCACTGGGCGCCTATGCTTTTGCCGTGAATAAACTCACATAAAAAAGCCCGAAGGAAGATTTGAAGATGTGCAGATGTAAACGAATTGCTATGTAAGCGCGAATTGCA
>SLDN01000081.1 GCA_007125275.1 Bacteroidales bacterium
CGCACATTCGCCCATGAATCAGCGATTTACAGGGTTAGCAAGGATATTGATGATCTGATGGAGAGATTCAAGGGCACAGAAGGATGCGACATCGGTCGCGGTGCCATTGATGCCATCAGCCATTATGCTGTAGAAGATGCCATTTTGAAAGTGTATGGCTCTGAAATGCTCGATTATGTTGCTGATGAGGCCGTTCAAATTCATGGCGGAATGGGTTATTCTGCCGAAATGAATGTGGAAAGGGGTTACAGGGATTCGCGCATCAATCGCATCTTCGAAGGCACGAACGAAATAAACAGGCTGTTGGTGGTTGACACCGCCATGAAGCGCTCGATGAAAGGCGATTATGACTTGTTCGGCAAAGCCAAAGAGTTGTTTGAGCATCTCGGATCACTCAGTGATGACAGGCGTGATGACGAAACATATTACCAGGAAAAAACCAGGGTCATTAAAAACATCAAAAAAGTAATCCTGCTGGCCATGCATGTTGTTTCCGATACATTTGGCAGGAAGCTGGTTCGCGAACAGGAGGTAATGAACAACATCGCCGATATGATCTCTGAATTATACATTGCTGAATCACTGGCTTTGAGGGTTGAAAAGATAGAACCGCTCAAAGGTGAAGAAGCACCTGTTTACAAAGACATGCTGGATGTTTTTCTGTTTGATACCGTAAATAAAGTCAGGAAATGGGCGATGGACGCCATCTACTCCAGTGTTCCCGAAGATGAAGCGGCACGTATGATGTCAGCAGTCAACACCTTGACCAATGTGAAAGGCCTGAATGTAAAAGAAGCCCGCCGGCGCATTGCAGCCAAAATCATTGCAGACAATAAATACAAGTTCTAAAAACGAACGCTATAAAAAAACAATTCCGGATATCATAGTGATGTCCGGAATTTGTTTTTTTGGAGACTGCCTTGTGACTTCTTTACGTCTTTGATGATGTCTTTGAAGTCTTTTTCTTGTTGTTTGCTTTAATGATCTGTATGGATATCTCTTCCTCATCCTTCTTGTAGTCAACCTCTATCGTATCATCTTCAGCGATCTTGCTGCGAATGATCTCTTCAGCAAGCGGGTCTTCAAGGTATTTCTGAATGGCACGTTTGAGCGGTCGGGCTCCAAAGCTGGGATCCCAGCCTTTTTCAGCAATGAATTCTTTTGCAGCATCGGTTAGTTTGATATGATAGCCCAGATCGTCAATGCGTGTGAACAACTTCTTCAGTTCAATGTCAATGATTTTGAAGATGTGTTCTTTTTGGAGTGAGTCGAAAATCACTACATCGTCAACCCTGTTGAGGAATTCAGGTGCGAATGTCTTCTTCAACGCATTTTCTATGACGCTTTGTGTATATTCCTTAGATGCTGCCTGACGTGCAGGTGTGTTGAACCCAACACCCATGCCAAAGTCCTTTAGTTGGCGGGAGCCAATGTTGGACGTCATGATGATGATGGTGTTTTTAAAGTCAATGCGACGGCCAAGGCTGTCGGTGAGCTGCCCATCATCAAGCATTTGCAGCAAGAGGTGAAAGACATCAGGATGCGCTTTCTCAATTTCGTCGAGCAGCAGTACGGAATAGGGTTTGCGTCGCACTTTCTCGGTCAGCTGGCCACCCTCTTCGTAGCCTACATACCCGGGAGGCGCACCGACTAGGCGGCTGACAGCAAACTTTTCCATATACTCGCTCATGTCGATGCGGATGATTGCATCATCTGAATCGAAGAGGTGATGCGACAATACCTTGGCGAGGTGTGTTTTACCAACACCTGTGGGCCCGAGGAAAATAAATGAACCAATTGGCTTGGAAGGGTCTTTTAGTCCGGCCCTGTTGCGTCGTATGCTCTTCACAATCTTTTTAATGGCATCATTCTGGCCAATCACGCTTTTCTCCAGGTCGTGTTCCATGCTGATGAGCCGTTCACCCTCATTCAGTGCGATGCGTTGTACCGGCACACCCGTCATCATTGAAACGACCTCGGATACATTTTGCTCACTAACAACTTCACGGTGCAGCTGGGATTCTTGTTCCCAACGCTTTTTTTCAGCTTCAAGCTGGTCAATCAGTTCACGTTCCTTGTCACGGAACTTTGCAGCCTGTTCATATTTCTGACTTTTGATGGCTTTGGTTTTATCGTCGCGCACCCTTTCAATCTCACCTTCTACGTTGATGATGGCCTCCGGCACCCGGATATTGGTGATGTGCACCCTTGAGCCTGCTTCGTCCAGGGCATCGATTGCCTTATCGGGCAGATATCTGTCGCTGACATAACGATCGGTGAGGTAAACACAGGCTTTGATGGCCTCATCGGAATACCTGACCAGGTGATGATCCTCGTATTTGGATTTGATGTTATTGAGAATTTCTATTGTTTCTTCTGACGAGGTAGGATCAATGATGATTTTCTGGAAACGGCGTTCCAGGGCGCCGTCTTTTTCAATATGCTGGCGATATTCATCCATTGTTGTAGCTCCGATGCACTGAATCT
This sequence comes from Bacteroidales bacterium, assembly GCA_007125275.1. Next base: position 2,488 of record SLDN01000081.1, read on the forward strand.
CTCCGCGCGCAAGTGCAGGCTTAAACATATTGGAAGCATCAAGAGAGCCTGATGCGCCTCCAGCGCCTACGATGGTGTGCAGCTCATCAATGAATAGAATGACATTGGGGTTCTTTTCCAGCTCATTAAGCAATGCCTTCATCCGCTCTTCAAACTGACCGCGGTATTTGGTGCCAGCCACCAGTGAGGCCAGGTCAAGCGTCACAATGCGCTTGTTGAAAAGCGCCCGTGATACTTTGCGCTGAACAATGCGCAAGGCCAGACCCTCAGCGATGGCAGATTTCCCTACGCCGGGTTCGCCAATAAGCACAGGATTGTTTTTTTTGCGGCGTGACAATATCTGGGCGATGCGTTCCGGCTCACGTTCCCTGCCTACGACAGGGTCAAGCCTGTCTTCCTCGGCTGCACGCGTGAGATCGCGGCCAAAGTTATCAAGCACCGGAGTGGTTGACTTATCAGCAGCTTTTTTCATTGATGACCCACCGAAGCCCCCGGCACCCGGTTTGTCATCCTCCTCACTTGGCGTAAGCTCATCATGGGTTCTGCCGGGCAAAGGTTCATCCGAAATCCCCCTCTGTAAGTTCTTAATCTGTTGCTTGATCAGATTATAATCAACGCCTTGCTGATGCAGTAAACGCGTGGCAAGGTTTTCCTGGTCTTTAAGAATAGATAAGAGGAGATGTTCTGCACCAATGAGTTCGCTGTTAAAAAGCTTTGCTTCAAGGTAAGTGATCTTGAGCACCCTCTCGGCCTGCTTGACAAGCGGAATGTTTTCCATGTTCCTGTTGGCCGGCATCCCACCCTTGATCGTCTTCTCAATACTGCTTTTCATCTGCTTGAGATCCAATCCTAACTGCGTAAGTATCTGAACGGCAAGGTTCTCACCCTCACGAATTAATCCCAATAGAAAATGCTCAATGCCAATATAGTTGTTGCCATTGCGTAATGCTTCTTCACGACTATAGGTGATAACATCTTTTACAACCGGCGAAAATTTTGCTTCCATATAATAGACTTAAAATATTTAAAGTACAATATTACTCAAAATGAAATAACCTGCGACAAACCCTTAACAATAATTAACGGCAAATGTTGGATGTATAATATATAATCCTGTGATTTTTCTGGTCTTTGGTAAGGAAAAAAAGCGTATTTTCGTATGTTTAATTTTTATTCAATTTGTCACTATAAACATTGATTTTCAGAATGTCAGAAGAGAGGATATTAAAAGTAGATATTGAGGAACAGATGAAATCGGCATACATAGACTATGCCATGTCGGTAATTGTTTCGAGAGCGCTTCCAGACGTGCGTGATGGTTTAAAACCGGTACATCGCAGAGTACTTTACGGAATGCATGATTTAGGGGTTTATAGCAACCGTCCATATAAAAAATCAGCAAGGATTGTTGGGGAGGTGCTGGGTAAATATCATCCCCACGGCGATACATCTGTATATGATGCAATGGTACGAATGGCACAAGAATGGTCGTTACGCTACCCATTGGTTGACGGACAGGGTAACTACGGCAGCATCGACGGCGACAGTCCGGCAGCAATGCGTTATACCGAAGCCCGGATGCAAAAGATATCGGAAGAAATGCTCGCCGATATCGATAAAGAAACCGTTGACTTTCAGCTTAACTTTGATGACACATTGCAGGAACCTAAAGTATTGCCTGCCAAGATACCAAACCTGCTTGTAAACGGATCATCAGGTATTGCGGTAGGAATGGCAACAAATATGCCACCACATAATCTGGGCGAAGTGGTTGACGGTATCGTTGCATTTATCGATAATAACGACATCGAAATTGATGAGCTGATGCAATTCATCAAGGCTCCAGACTTTCCGACCGGTGGATTGATCTATGGATATGAAGGTGTAAAGGACGCCTACCACACAGGCCGCGGTCGCATAGTAATGAGAGGAGAGGCCAGTATA
>SLDN01000070.1 GCA_007125275.1 Bacteroidales bacterium
AATCTGTGTTAATCCGTTCAATCCGCGTAATCTGTGGATATTCTAATCTGTGTTAATCCGTTCAATCCGCGTAATCTGTGGATATTCTAATCTGTGTTAATCCGTTCAATCCGCGCAATCTGTGGATATTATAATCTGTGTTAATCCGTTCAATCCGCGTAATCTGTGGATATTTTAATCTGTGGATAATTCAATCCGTGGACTACTTCGCGTGCATGGTTTCGAACTCCTGCATCACGGCAATCAACGCTTCCACGCTTTCTTTCGGCATGGCATTATAAGTCGACGCCCTGAATCCCCCAACGGATCTGTGGCCTTTCAGCCCGACCATTCCCTTGCCGGTTGCAAACTCCAGGAATGTTTTCTCGAGCTCCTGGTATTCAGGCTGCATCACAAAGCAGATATTCATAACGGAGCGGCTGTCCTCGGCTGCTGTTCCAACAAAGAGCTTATTTCTTTCAATCTCATTGTAGAGCAGGTCCGCTTTTTCACGATTCATTTTGTGCATCACCTCAACACCACCAAGCTTCTTGAGCCAGCGAAGGGTTTCCATACATGTGTAAATGGGCAGACAAGGAGGTGTGTTAAACATGGAGCCATTCTCAATATGCGTTTCATACTTGAGCATTGTCGGGATGTAACGATCTACCTTGCCAAGGATGTCATCGCGAATGATGATGAATGTAGCGCCGGCGGGGCCGAGATTTTTCTGCGCACCACCGTAGATCATTGCGTATTTGGAAACGTCAATGGGGCGGCTGAAAATATCTGAGCTCATGTCGGCGATTACCGGCACAGGACTGTCATAGTCTTCATGTATCTCTGTACCGAAAATGGTGTTATTGGTAGTGATGTGGAAGTAATCGGCATCTTCAGGAATGGTGAATCCTTTGGGGATATAGCTGAAGTTCTTATCGGAAGAAGAACCAACTACAACCACTTCACCAAACCCTTTTGCTTCTTTGACGGCCTTTTTGGCCCAGGTGCCTGTTTCCAGATATGCGGCCTTTTTGTTCAAAAGGTTGAAGGGGATCATGCAGAATTGCATACTGGCTCCTCCGCCAAGGAACAATACGTGATAATTTTCGGGAATGTTGAGCAGCTCCTTAAACAGCGCTACCGTTTCGTCCATTACCGCCTGGAAGTCTTTGCCCCTGTGTGATATCTCCATCACCGACAGGCCAATGCCATTAAGGTCAAGCACCGCCTTAGCAGTGTTTTCGATTACTTCTTTCGCTAAAATTGAAGGTCCGGCACTAAAATTATGCTTTTTCATAATGTTGAATTTTTTGTGATTAATATGGTTGATTATCTGTTTTTTATTAAAACGCTGCAAAGCAATATTTATTCGGCCATAAGCAAAAAATAAAAATTTAACGACCCTTACCAGCCCGCTCCGGGTTTTACCACTAAGGAACAATATTCGAAAAACAAAAGTAAACCGGAAAAATACTGGTTGATGCTTCTGTTGCAAGATGCAACTTTTTTTCCTATTTTCATGCAAAAATGAGAAAATAAAACCAAAGGCAAAAGAAAAACGGCAAAATTATTTTTCGAATCATATCTTTACAGTCAGAAATGTGCTCATTTGCATCATTTGGTTACGAAAAAGTCAAAAAAATATGTCCGGAAGTGTCTCATTGGCAATGCGCATTCAAGCATTTTCAAAGCTCTCGAAAGCCCTCAGCAGAGTGGCAACCGCTCTGGGCGGTAGTCACCAGTCAGAATTGCCCCACACTGCTGAACAAGCCCTTTACAATGCTGCACAGGAAGCTGAGAAGGCAAACCCCTGGTTTGCGCGTCGCGAAGTTGCCCGTGCCCTCGGTGCCATTTCAGTCATGATCAATGAAAAAGCATTGTTAAGCTGGACAGCACTTTACCCGGAGTTGCACAAAGAGACTGGTGCCACAAAAACCATCGCAGTGATCATGGCAGGCAATCTCCCGCTGGTTGGCTTTCACGACTTCCTGGGTGTGATCATCTCCGGCCATCGTTTTCTGGGAAAACTGTCGTCGCAGGATGCCCTGCTGCCGGTTGCCCTTGCTGAGTTGCTCGTGGCCATTGAACCCGGGTTGAAAAGCCAAATTGTATTCACGCGCGAGCTAATCAGAGATGCAGACGCCATCATTGCCACCGGCAGCGACAACACCGCACGCTATTTCGAGTACTATTTTGGCGGCAAACCACATATCATCCGTAAAAACCGCAACTCTTGCGCGATGTTAACAGGTTATGAAACTGAGGATGAATTAAAAAGGTTAGGTGAAGATATATTCGCATACTACGGTCTTGGCTGTCGAAGCGTGTCACACTTGTTCGTTCCAAAAGATTTTAACTTCAGCCGTTTGGCAGACGCCTGGAAGCCATTCAATTACTTACTTCTCAATAAAAAATATACCAACAACCTGAATTACCACAAGGCACTGTATGAAGTCAGTGGCATCCCCTTTATACACAACGGACAGTGCATTTTAACCGAAAACCCGGGTCTTGCTTCCCCATTATCTGTAATTCACTATACCCGTTACCGCCAAATCAGCGACGCAGAACAGTTTATTCAACTCCACACAAGTAGCATACAGTGTGTTGTGAGCAGCACGAAGCTGCAAGCAGGCGGAGCGCCTGTTGTGCCTTTCGGCCAAAGCCAGCATCCGCAATTGGACGATTACGCGGATGGGGTGGATACAATTCGTTTCCTAATCGGCCTGTATTAGTACCTGCCTGCTTTTGATTTTTTCCGAACTTTACCTTATATTTGTTGAAATACATTAGATGCGTTAAATCCGACAGCATAAAATGGATGCTGGACTAAAGAAGACGAAAAACGCCAGACTAAACGCCAAACTTGCAACCATGAACCCGCAAACGATAAACAGATGATCAGAAGGACCACTAAACAACTAAACTCCTGCATTTATGAACAAAAACGCAATCCTTTTAGCAGCAATCCTATTCACAATCAATTATACATTGCTTGCCGATGATTTTGAGCGGGAGCGCAACAGCATGGTGCGCACACAGATACAGGCTCGCGGCATCAGCGACCGTGCCACTCTGGATGCCATGCGTGCCGTGCCCAGGCACCTTTACGTGCCCCACGCTCAGCGGCGCAATGCCTACCAGGACAGGCCCCTGCCCATCGGATATGGGCAAACCATCTCGCAGCCATACATCGTGGCCTATATGACAGATATCGTAAAGCCCAAACCCACCGACATCATGCTGGAGATCGGCACGGGCTCAGGCTACCAGGCAGCAGTGCTCGCGGAGATCATTGACCAGGTGTATACCATCGAGATTGTAAGGCCGCTGGGCGAACAGGCCAAACGGAAGCTGGAAGCACAATACGACAATGTGCACGTAAAAATCGCCGACGGTTACCACGGCTGGGCCGAGCATGGCCCCTTCGATGCCATTGTGGTGACCGCCGCCGCTGAATACATCCCGCCGCCGCTTGTCGAACAGCTTAAAGAAGGCGGCCGGATGATCATACCCGTTGGCTCCCCATTCCAGGTGCAGCAGCTGATGCTTGTTGAGAAAAAAGCAGATGGCGGAATCACCACCCGCAGCCTGATGCCAGTGCGCTTCGTCCCCTTTGAAAGAGAAAAAGAATGACCATGAATTTAGCCAGCACTTCCCGGCAACGACTAATCATAAGCCTCGGGTTGCACTCGGCTGCCATCATTGCCTTCCAGCTCTCCCTGATGCAGCTGATCTCCATCGTGCAGTGGCATCACTTTGCCTACATGATCATCTCGGTGGCCATGCTGGGCTTTGGCGCCAGTGGCACATTGCTGGCATTGGCAAGGGAATGGCTGATAAAACGCTCTGACTGGATCGTGCCGCTGCTGATGACAAGCAGCGGACTGTTTATGATGATCGCATTTCAGATCACCCGCCTTGAATTCTTTCGCTTTGATGTTTATCTTCTTTTTGTGGAAAGGAGCCAGTTCCCGGTCCTGGCTGTCAATTATTTGATATACTTTATCCCATTTTTTACCGGCGCACTGGCCATCGGCATCCTTTTCATCAAACACGCCTCACAGATTGGCACATATTATTTTTCCAACCTGCTGGGTTCCGGAGTTGGCGGACTGCTTGTGCTGCTGTTGTTTGGCAGCATCTTTCCGCAGCAGATCCCCCCAATTATCGGGCTATTGTCGGTTATGGCCGGCTTGATATGCAGCGGCAGAAAGCACATCAGCCTGAATAGGGCCCTGGGGGTCATAGCCGTCGTTGCAGCTTTTATTTTGATACGCTCACCCGGTGAGATACCTGTTTCACAATACAAAAGCATAGCGCGCACCATGAATCTGCCTGATGCTGAAATTGTATACAGGGAAGCAGATGTCTACGGCCTCATTGAAGTGGTTAAGTCACCGGCATTGCGATTCGCACCGGCACTCAGTCTG
>SLDN01000025.1 GCA_007125275.1 Bacteroidales bacterium
AGTGCAAGACCGCGCCAGGTCTGAAGCAGAGGCAATAAGAGATGCACGTGAACGGGAAACTCAACTGCCTGCAGATGACATTATACCTACTGACACTCCCCCCGAGTTGCTCGACTCGCTGGAAAGGCAGCGTATCCGCTCAGCAATGGGGTTCGTCTCCAATGCAGCAATCGGTAAAGCAAATGTCTTCACTGTTGAAAATGAAGAAATAAAGCTGAATATCAGCACAAAAGGCGGACACATCCATTCTGCCGAGCTCAAGAATTTCAAAGCATATGACCAAAATCCGCTCATCCTCTTTACCGGCGAGAATGAACACTTCGCCTTCAGCTTTTTCACCGCAGACAACAGAAGCATATCAACCGATAATTTGTTTTTCCTCCCATACCTGAACAACAGGCCATATACCGGTCATACAGGCATTGAAATCACCGGCAATGATGTACAGGTCTTCTCAATGCGCGCTTACACAGACCTGCACAGTGCTGCCACACCCAGCTATATTGAATTCGCATATGGCGTTGACAGCAATGACTATATGATCGACTTTGATGTGAAATTCGTTGGCATGAGACAGGTCATCGCTGCAAATACCACCATGATGAGCCTCGACTGGCAATCAAAGCTGCTGCGCCTGGAGAAAAACCGCCAAAACGAACAGAACAATACCACTATCTATTATAAATACGTGCACGATGAGGTTTCGCGCATCAGACCCACCAGGGATGGTGCCGAAAGGCTCAGCACAAGGGTAGAGTGGATCTCTTTTAAACAACAATTCTTCTCAACAGTACTGATCACCAAAGATGGCTTCGTAAATGCTGATATACGAAGCATTACAGCTCCCGAAACAGAAGAAGAATTTCTTAAACTGCTGGAAGCCTCCGTTAACTTCGACTATGATCCAAGGGTCGACAACAGCTTTAACATGCAGTGGTACATTGGACCCAACAGTTATAGAATACTTAACACCTATGACCTGGACCTGGAAAGACAAATACCGCTGGGCTGGGGGTTCTTCCTGATGTCGTGGATAAACCGCTTTGCCGTTATCCCCATCTTTAATTACCTCGATGGCTTTGACCTGAACTACGGAATCATTATCCTATTACTCACCATATTATTAAAAATCGTTCTGCTCCCGATCGCATACAAGACCTATCTTTCCCAGGCCAAGATGCGGGCACTAAAGCCTGAAATTGACGAGATGGGTAAGAAGTTTCCGAAGAAAGAAGATGCGATGAAGAAGCAGCAGGCCACCATGGCGCTGTATAAGAAAGCGGGTGTCAATCCGATGGCAGGTTGTGTTCCAATGCTTCTGCAGCTTCCGATACTGCTAGCCTTGTTCCGCTTTTTCCCTGCCTCGATTGAGCTGCGCCAGCAAGGCTTTCTGTGGGCCGATGACCTCTCATCCTACGACTCAATACTTGACCTGCCGTTTACCATTCCCTTCTATGGAGATCACGTCAGCTTGTTTACCATACTGATGGCCGGCTCCATGGTAATATATACGCACATGAACTCGCAAATGATGAGTTCATCAAACCAGATGCCGGGGATGAAAACAATGATGTACCTGATGCCTGTAATGATGCTTGGGATCTTCAACAGCTTCGCTTCAGGACTCAGCTACTATTACTTCCTGGCCAATGTGATCACCTTCGGACAGATGTTCATTTTCAAAAAATTGATTGACGAAGATGCCCTGCATGCCAAAATTGAAGAGAACAAAAAGAAGCCCGTCAAGAAATCAAAATGGCAGCAAAGAATGGAAGAGCTGGCCAAGCAACAGGAAGCAGCACAGAAAAAACGCAAGAAACGCTAAACGAGACAGCCCGGCAATGACCGGTGTCCGGGCACTACCAAAAGATGAGTACGCTTCAAAACATTGGCCCGGTTGACGGGCGATATGCAAAGGTTACTGCACCGCTTCAGGGGTTTTTCTCCGAACAGGCCCTGATAAGGTATCGGGTATGTATTGAACTGGAGTACTTCATCGCATTGTCGCAAATCCCCTTGCCCCAGCTAAGCCATCTCACCATCAATGATCATAAAAAGATCAGGGCCATATCCACAAAATTCTCCGCCAACGATGCCCGGGATGTGAAAACCATTGAAAAAACCACCAATCACGACATCAAGGCCGTTGAATATTTTGTCAAGCAACGCTTAAGCGATGCGGGCTATGGCCATCTGAAGGAATTCGTCCACCTGGGGCTTACCTCACAAGACATCAATAACACGGCAATACCGCTCTCGCTTAATGAAGCAATGCAATCTGTTATCATACCGGCCTTCAATGAACTGCTTGCAACACTGCACAGGATTGCCCGTGAGCATTTATCGGTTCCCATGCTGGCCCGCACCCACGGACAAGCAGCGTCGCCCACGACCTTAGGCAAGGAGGTGCTGGTATTTTACGACAGGCTAAAAAACCAGCTTGAAGAACTGACCGGCCTTCCCTACCCTGCAAAGTTTGGAGGCGCAACCGGAAACTTCAACGCACACCATGTGGCATACCCGGATGTGGTCTGGATCGATTTCGCCAACCGCTTTACTGCTTCCCTCGGACTTACCAGATCGCAGATCACCACGCAGATTGACCATTACGACAGGTTATCAGCCATCTTTGACTGCCTGAAACGCATATGTACCGTCATTATTGATCTCAACCGCGATTGCTGGACATACATTTCACTTGACTACTTCAAGCAAAAGATAACGCCCGGCGAAGTGGGCTCCTCGGCGATGCCACACAAGGTGAATCCAATAGATTTCGAAAATTCAGAAGGAAATGCCGGCATCGCAGTAGCACTTTTTGAACATCTCTCGGTCAAACTCCCGGTCAGCCGACTTCAACGTGACCTCAGCGATTCTACTGCAATCCGCAACATCGGCGTGGCCATTGCCCACTTGCTGATCAGCATCAAAGCAAGCATCAGGGGACTTAACAAACTGAATATGAACAAAGAAAAAATTGATCAGGACCTTGAAGCAAATTATGCCGTAGTGGCTGAAGCCATACAAACAATTTTAAGAACACTGGATTATCCTGCTCCCTACGAAGCCCTTAAAGCGCTGACAAGGAGTGATAAGCCGGCCGGGAAAAAAGAGATCACGGAATTCATTGACACGCTTGACATCCCTGAAAAGGAGAAAGAAAGGCTCAGGAAGATCACGCCCTTCAACTACACCGGGATCATCCCAAAAATCTAAAGCCAATGCAAAGCTTCAGGAAAATTCTTTTCTATTTGGTGCCCTACTGGAGCCGGATTGGGCTGAATGTAGTGTTCAACTTTTTATCCATTCTGTTCTCCCTGTTCAGCCTCACAATGGTCATCCCATTTTTAAGCATACTGTTTCAAACACAGGAAGAAGCATACGAACTGCTTCCTTTCAGGCTGAACTTCGATGCCATCATCAATAATTTTTATTATTATCTGAACCTTCTGATCAGCCATTACGGAGAGTTGTCAGCACTCATCTTTATCAGCATGCTGGTGGTGACGACCAGTTTGTTTAAAAATGGATTCAAATACCTGGCACTGTATCATCTTGCTCCTGTTCGCAACGGGGTGGTAAAAGACCTGCGAAACGCCATTTACAAGAAGACATTGGCTTTGCCCCTGGCCTATTTTTCACAAGGGCGCAAGGGCGATCTGATCAGCCGAATGACCAATGATGTTTACCAGATTGAGATCAGCGTGATCAGTTCGATGGCGATGGTGTTTCGTGACCCGATGACCATCATAGTATACATGGGCTGGCTGTTGATCATGAGTCCACAGATGACCCTCTTTGTTTTCATCCTTTTACCTGTTGCGGGTTTTATCATCGGGCGCATTGCCAGATCGCTGAAGCCTACGGCGCTGAAAAGCCAGAGCGAGTTGGGTGTGATCCTGTCAGTCACAGAAGAAACCCTGTCGGGCTTACGGGTGATCAAAGCCTTCAATGCCGAAAAAAAGATGGAAGGGCGCTTCCAGAGCCTGAATAGCTTTTACACACGCATCATGAACAAACTCTACCGCCGGCAGGACCTGGCCTCGCCCGTGAGTGAGTTTCTCGGCACCGGGGTTTTTATCGTGATCATGTTTTTTGGAGGCTCCATGGTGTTGTCGGGCAGCTCGACCCTCAACCCCGAGATATTCATAGGCTATCTGGCTGTTTTTTCACAGATTATTCAGCCTTCAAAGAACTTCTCCAAAGCCTGGTACAACATTCAGAAAGGGATGGCCTCCGCCGAACGCATCGACAATATTTTGACCGCTGAAGTAAGCATCACTGACGCCAAAAACCCCATCCCGAAAAATGAATTCTCTTCGGATATCACATTCAAAAATGTCAGCTTCAGCTATGAAGAAACCCCGGTGCTCAAAAACATCAACCTACGAATCAGCAAAGGCCTTAAGGTTGCCCTGGTGGGGCAGTCGGTTGCAGGGAAATCTACGCTCGTTGACCTGATCCCGAGGTTTTATGAATCATCGGATGGAGAGATCAGCATTGATGGCGTGCCGATCTCAAAAATCAAAATCAAAGACCTGCGCTATCTGATGGGGAATGTCAACCAGGAACCAATCCTTTTTAACGATACTTTTTTCAACAACATTGCCTTTGGTGTCGAAAATGCCACGGAAGAAGAAGTAGTTCAGGCAGCCCGGATCGCCAATGCACATGATTTCATCTCACAGTCGCCGCTGGGATACTACACCAACATCGGGGATCAGGGCAACAAGCTTTCGGGTGGTCAACGGCAACGTATCAGCATTGCAAGGGCCATCCTCCGGAATCCACCCATACTGATCCTCGACGAAGCAACATCATCACTGGATACTGAATCCGAAAAATTTGTTCAGGAGGCCCTTATGAATGTGATGGAAAATCGCACATCCGTCGTCATCGCCCACAGGCTCTCAACCATCATCAATGCGGATCTGATATGCGTAATGCACGAAGGACGGATCGTGGAAACCGGCAGCCATCAGGAGCTGCTGAAAAAGAACGGCATATACAAAAAACTTCATGGCCTGCAGATGTTCTCATGATCACATTCCTGCAATCAATGTAAGCATAAGCTATGCAAGCCTTGCAGACAAGCGCAATAATGTTTATTTTTGCAACTATATTTGATAATGAATTTAACCATTAACATTGATTTTTATGGACCTGAGTAAGATAATGACCATTGCCGGAAAAAGCGGATTGTTTAAAGTTATGTCAGAAACACGCAATGGTTTGCTTGTAGAGTCGCTGACTGACGGACGTAAAACACATGTCTTTGCTACCGACCGTTCCAGTTTGCTTGAAGACATCAGCATATTCACCACTGAAGGTGAAAAGCCCCTGAAGGAAGTACTTTGGAGTCTCTATGAGCTCGAAGAAGGAAAGGCAAGCGTTGACCCGAGGGAAGACCCCGAAGGTGCCAGGGCACGGTTTGAAGAAGCGGTTCCGGAATATGACAAGGAAAGGGTGTACTTTTCTGACATCAAGAAGGTGTTTGCCTGGTATGGCATATTGCTGGAAAAAGATATGATCAGCAAACCTGAGGAGGAGGAAGAAGAGAAGGATACTGCCGGGCAGGCTGATGCTGAACAAGAAACCAAAAACGACAAGGAAGAGCAGCAGGACAAGGACACTGAAACCGGCAAATAAGCTGATGTACAAAAGATTATTGCGCCCCATCCTCTTTTTGTTCCCACCGGAATATATCCATAAACTGGTGGCAATACTATTGCGCATCATATCCTTCATCCCGGGCCTCGGTTATATCCTGCGAAACCATTACTGTATCAACGACAAACGCCTTGAGAGAGAGTTATTTGGCCTTCATTTCCCCAACCCGGTAGGGGTTGCAGCAGGTTTTGACAAAGAAGCAAAACTCTATAATGCCCTGTCTTACTTTGGTTTTGGGCACATTGAAATTGGTACGGTGACCCCGCTGGGACAAAAAGGAAACCCCAGGCCCAGGCTGTTTCGACTACCAAAAGACAAAGCCCTGATTAACCGAATGGGTTTCAACAACCACGGCGTAGAAGCATTTGTAAGAAATCTGCGCAACAATCATCCAAAGCTAATTATTGGCGGTAACATCGGGAAAAACACCCTGACGCCGAATGATGAAGCCATAAATGACTATTGCCATTGCTTTGAGAAACTCTTTGGACTGGTTGACTATTTCGTTGTCAATGTGAGCTGCCCCAATATTAAAGGTCTTGGCAAGCTGCAGGATAAGGATAGCCTGCTTAAGCTGCTCAGCGCCATTCAAGACATCAACAAATCAAAGAGCAATTCCAAACCTGTTTTATTGAAAATATCACCTGACCTCACCGACGGGCAACTGGACGAGATTGTGGAAATTGTTACTGCAACAGGCCTGGATGGCATCATCGCGACCAACACTTCTTCACTGCGCGAAAACATCAAGCATGAAAATATGGCAGCAGATCAAATCGGCCAGGGAGGGCTCAGCGGCCTCCCTCTCAAAGACAAAGCCACCCGCTCCATCGCTTACCTCCATAAAAAATCTGAAGGGAAAATTCCCATTATCGGCGTAGGTGGTATTTTTTCACCCGCCGATGCACTGGAAAAACTCAATGCCGGTGCCAGTCTGGTGCAGGTCTATACCGGTTTTGTTTACGAGGGCCCTGCCATAGCCAGAAAGATCAACAAGGCTTTATTGACCATTGCTAACGCTGCACCGCTCCCTGGAAAAATAAGCTTTTAATATATTTTTTTGACAGCCTGGTCTAAAATAAAACACTATATTTACATTGCTTCATGTTTTATTAAACTTTGGATGGATTATTGTTGTTTAATGCATGTGAAAACTAAATCAATGCGCATACTCCTGCTATACATGGCAATCACTTTTTGCATCCCGCTGCATGTCAGTGCAAATGGGGATGGTTTTAGCTTTATCAGGGATCGCCGCAGCATAAGTATGTCGATAAAAGTGCGGAACAACCTTGCCGTTGTACCATTGTATATCAATGATCGCGGCCCTTTCTATTTTATTCTTGACACAGGTGTAAGGACAACCATTTTGACCGAACCGGTTCTTGCGCACTTGCTTGACCTCGACATGCAGGAGAGCATATATATATATGGGCTTGGTGGCGATGGGATTGTTCAGGCAGTTCTTGCTAAAGGTGTTGACATCAGATTGCATGGCATAAGAGGAAAAAACATGAATCTGATTGTGATCCCTGAAGACATACTTATGTTTTCGGAAATTTTCGGGTTTCCCGTATATGGTGTCATCGGCTATGATTTATTCAAGAATTTTGCTATTGAGATCAGCTACACAAATGAAAGAATGCGGGTTTTTCGTGACGCAAATTACAGGATAAGCCGCAGAAGTCACGAAATTCCTTTTGAGCTTGTTAATGGCAAACCTTACGTTTCTGCAACGATCTTTGGCGAAGAGGGTGATTCGCTAACAACAAACCTGCTGCTTGACCTGGGTGCCAGCCACCCCTTGTATCTAAACAGGAGCCACAATTATTTGTCTGACCGCACATTGAATAGTTTCATTGGGAAAGGGATCAGTGGCAACCTGATGGGAGACATTGGACGCGCTGACAAGGTTCGCATTGGCGACATAGAAATAGATAATCCGCTTGTCTTTTACCCTGAGAGAGAGTTTTTAATTTTTAATGAGCTGGAAATCAATTGGCAAGGCCTAATAGGCGGGAGCATCATCAGGCGTTTCAACATTATAATTGATTATCCTTCTGAAAAACTTGTGCTGCGACCCGGAAGAAGCTTCTCAGACCCCTTTAATACAAGCCTTAGCGGCCTGGAAGTAGTTGCAAGTGGCCCACAATTGAACCAGTTCAAGATACACTATGTAAGACCCGGTTCGGCAGCTTATGAGGCAGGTGTCCAATCAGGTGACTATATTATGCAAATCAATCATCTAAGCCGGCATGAACTTAATCTGGATGAAATCCTGGACGCAATAAACCTCAGGGAAGGTCATCAAATATCCATGCTTGTCAACCGCAACGGTATATTGTTGCGCAAAAACTTCAGGTTGAGGGAGGATTTATAAGCTGCTGAAATAATCCTTCCGTAACAGGGACAGGCCAATTACCTGAGAAACTGCATGTCTTTCTGTCTTCCCTTTTCCGCCCATTCTTCTGGTTCAATATGCCAGTTGCCTCTTTTTTGAGGCGTATACGCTTCTGTTTCTTTAAAGAAGTCTATCATCTTTTTGCGCAAATCCGTATCGGTAGTAGCGATTATTCTTCCACCCAGTTTTTCGTGCGGGATGCCGGCACCCTCTGTGAGATGCCCTCCTCCGCCGCTTCCGCGATATGAGTTGACGGCCACTTTATAAACGGCATCCTCATCAAAGGGGCTTCCATCTTCAAAACCTTGTATTGTAACCCGTGATCCGGGGGGCTGCGACACGTCAATCACATAAATTATGCCGGCGGCTGAGTCAAAATTAAAAGAAGGGTTGCGCAGCGCACGCCTTCCCCTTCGATCTGCCGGCACACGACCAAGCTGGTCCCTGTGCATGTTCAGCAGGTGATCATCGGCTGACTGCATATGGTTGAACCACAACGCAGCGGAGAACTCCATGAAACCGTGTATCTCCCGGCCGGTAAGCTCCATCGTATAAAGGTAATTTTCATACTCATACAGTTTAAAGAAATCGCGCTTTCGAAGCGTGCCGGCATTGACGGTCTGATCAAAAGCGAGCTGAGCGGTAAAAGAAACATCAGCATCGGTAAGCATCATCTGAATGTCGTGCACCATATCAGTAAATGGGGCGCTTCCAAACAGCGATTCGATGGAATGCATCGGCTCTGTGATCCTGCCCACTTCCTGGTTTGCAAACTTAAGTATTTCCTGTACGTCGTCTTCAAACCTACCGATATATGTGTGGCTTGGTGGCAGGCCCTGCGTGCGTATCATATCGGCGCGGATGTCTTTCAGCTCAAAGTTGTTTCGCGACAAACGCGAAAAGGTAAGTTCTGCAATGGCAAGGTTTTCGGCAAAATGGCCGGGACCAAGTATCAGGACATTCTCTCCGGCAACATTTGTGATGGTTTGCACCCGTTCACGATGATCATGTGAAGTAAAAATGAGATTGAATCCGGGCACGTGTTTTGCGACATATCCCGATGCGTTCTCGAGCGGATGGTCGCCGGGGTCTGCATCAAACGGGCCAAGGCCGCTGTGGAACAGTCCAACGATGGCATCCGGCTGCTCATTTTCCTGAATATACTCCACCCAGTAGGCAGCCGACTCCACCATATCCTGAAAGGCAAGCCCCTCCCAAAGATGGGGAGGAAGCCAGTTTGGAACACCCGTAGTGGTCAGTCCCAGTATGGCAATCCGGACACGCTGTCGTTCAATGATGGTGTATGGTGTAAAATAGGGTTCTCCCGTTTCAGCATCAAGCACATTGGCTCCAAGCCATGGAAAATTGAACTCCTCCTTCAGGCGGTTATAAACCACCGGACCGGTTTCGATGTCGTGATTGCCGATGGTGGCCGCATCAAATCCAACGAAGTTCATTACACGGCTGAAAAGATTCTCTTCTGCTTCCTGCATAAAGTTGGCATACCAGGCAGCAGGTGTTCCCTGCAAAATGTCACCATTGTCGAGCAGAATGAGGTTGCTGCCCTCGCGGGCGCGCATCGCCTGCACGAGATAATGCACATTTGCCATCGAAGTTGAGGCAGGCTTGTTTTCAATAAAATCATAAGGGAAGAGTCTGGCATGGACATCCGCCGTAGCGGCCACCTGCACCCTGATATCACGTGCAAATATGCTTAAAGGCACTGATAACAGTACAGCCCAAATCAGCAGAAATCTTGGAATAGGAGCCATCATTAAAGTATTAAATTAGCAATAGCGCCAAAGATATAAAAAAAAGGCATCTTAAGATGCCTTTATCAGTCAGATCAAATAAGTATTACTGCCCCAGATAAGCCTTGAGCAGCTTGCTGCGTGAGGTATGCTTGAGGCGGCGGATCGCCTTTTCCTTTATCTGCCGCACGCGTTCACGGGTAAGATCAAACTTGGCGCCGATTTCATCCAGTGTAAGTCCGTGATTCATGCCGATGCCAAAATAGAGATTGATAACATCGCGCTCTTTCTCAGTGAGTGTGGCGAGTGATCGTTGAATCTCTCTGGCCAAAGACTCGTGTATAAGGCTTGAATCAGCATTCGGAGAATCCTGATTTACATAGACGTCCAGCAAGCTGGCATCCTCGCCTTGCACCAGGGGTGCATCCACAGAAACGTGATGTGTAGATATCCTGAATGATTCAGTGATCTTGTCTTCGTGCACATCAAGGGCATCTGCAAGCTCTTCTGCTGAAGGAGGCCTTTCAAATCTTTGCTCCAGTCTGGAAGCCTCTTTTTTAATTTTGTTCAGTGAGCCTACCTGGTTAAGCGGCAAACGCACAATGCGCGACTGTTCGGCAAGCGCCTGCAATATGGATTGCCGTATCCACCAAACGGCATAAGAAATAAACTTAAAACCCCTGGTTTCATCAAACCTTTTGGCAGCTTTGATCAGGCCAAGGTTGCCTTCATTGATGAGGTCAGGCAAACTTAACCCCTGGTTCTGATATTGCTTTGCTACCGAAACAACAAAACGTAGATTTGCCTTGGTCAGTTTTTCCAAAGCCACCTGATCCCCTTGCTTTATCCTTTGTGCCAGCTGAACTTCCTCCTCAGCTGAAATCAATGGCACCTTCCCTATCTCTTGAAGGTATTTATCCAATGAGGCAGTATCACGATTGGTAATTGACTTTGAAATCTTTAATTGTCGCATATTAAAAATATAATGTTTTGATAATGAAGGGGAAATATTTAAACCAAAACTGTTTTAAAAAGCCCCCAAAGGTACGATAAATTTCTTGAATAAACAAGACTTCTTTTATTACTCATTTTCAGGCGGTTTAGCCCGAATCTAGCGGATTTTTCCTGAATGATTACCCAATGCCTACACCATAATATGCACGCCGTCCGCCGGGATACACCCCTTCGATCAATATGCCGCCAGTTCTTCCCTGCAGTATTTCCCTCAATTCGGATGGCTCACTTACTGGCTGATTATCAATATTGGTAATCACAAAGCCATTACGAATGCCGGCATTGCTCAATGCACCTCGTGAAAGATTTACCACCTTAACTCCGTGTTCAATATTCAGCTGATTCAATTCCTCTTCTGTTACCGACTCAAAGCGGGCACCGAGCATTTCTGTTATATCGTGGGACTCGCGTGTAACGGCAGCTACTTCGCCATAAATATTTTTCAGGGTAGCAGTGGCGACATCTTCTCTGCCATTGCGATAATAGGCAACACGTATCTCGTCGCCGGGACGTTTGCGGCCAACCGCTTCTATCAGCTCCGACGGATTCCTGACAGCTGTCTCGTTGATGGCCGTAATGACGTCACCGGATTTGAGACCGGCCAGGTCGCCGGCACTGCCTTTGCCCACCTCTTCGACATATGCTCCCTGGATGATGCTAAGACCCAGCTCATCAGCCCTGCGACTAGTAAGCGGCGAAATTGTTACGCCCAGCAGACCACGTTGTACCTCACCAAACTCCAGCAAATCTTCCATCACTTTGAAAGCAATGTTTGATGGCACAGCAAAGGAGTAACCCGCGAATGTTCCGGTGGTGGAAGCGATAGCGGTGTTGATCCCTACAAGCTCGCCACGCGTATTAACCAGCGCACCCCCACTGTTGCCACGGTTGACTGCAGCATCTGTCTGAATAAATGATTCAATGGCCATCTCTTCAGACAATATGTTGATATTCCTGCCTTTTGCGCTAACGATACCCGATGTGACCGTTGAAGCAAGGTTAAAAGGGTTGCCGATGGCCAGCACCCACTCCCCTACACGCAGGACATCGGAATCACCAAAAACAAGGTAAGGCAAACCCTTTTCTTCTATTTTGAGCAGGGCAAGGTCAGTGGTGGGGTCGCTGCCAACAAGGTAAGCCTCATAAACGCGGCTGTCGTTGAGTGTCACCTCAATGAGCCTGGCATTATCGATCACGTGATTGTTGGTGAGCACATAGCCGTCCTCCGTGACAATCACACCACTACCTGATCCTACAACAGGTTGACGATCAGGTGCCGGACGCCGTCCACGCGGACCAAAGAAAAAATCAAAAATGTCGCCTTGTCCGAAAAAATCGTCTTGCTGACTCCCTCTGCGATCAAACTCAGCACGTATGTGTACCACTGCATGTACTGTATGCTCTGCAACCACAGTGAAATCAGGGACACCAGATAATACCCCGCCAGACTGGCTCATGAAAGAAGAGGGTATGGCCTGAGGACGATATGGAATGGTATGCGAAACAACAACATCTTCCCGGGTGTTGAAAATAAACGAATGAATACCCAGAGCAACAATGCCACCCAACACAGCAACTAAAAAGAGACCCAGAAGCTTTTTCATAATTAATTGATTTTATCAAGTTTATAACAATTATTATTACATTTTGTTCTAACATCAACAAAAATGTTGACATTTTGTCACTTAAAGTGATCCATATTGCCTGTTCACAATAAATATGCCTGACAAATTATACAACTCTTAATAAAAACTAAAATTGTATGGTAAAATGATTGTGACAGGCCAATTTTTAAAGGGATTTTTATTCGCATGCAATTCATATTAAAATTCTGATGTATATTTGACGGATGATTTTACCCTTTTATAAATACCACGGCAGTGGCAACGATTTTGTTATCATTGACAACCGGCGCAAAAAGTTCAGCTTCGGGGGCTTTCTGAAGCAAGCAATGATAGCAGGCATTTGCCATCGACAATATGGCATTGGTGCTGACGGCATGATTATTCTGCAACCGGAAAGAAAAGCTGATTTCCGGATGGAGTATTATAATGCCGACGGTAAAGAAGGCAGCCTGTGCGGCAATGGCAGCAGGTCTGTTGTGGCTTTTGCACATCAGACGGGGATCATAAAAGAAAATCAAACCACTTTTATGGCTGTGGACGGATTGCATAAAGCTGTGATAACCGACATCAGCAGAAATAAGTATGAAGTCTCAGTGCAACTGAATGATGTTGCTGCCCCGAAAATTCTTAAACCCGGTGAGTACTTCATTGACACGGGTTCACCACATCTGATCATTTTCAACGAACATTTGTGGAAAATTGATGTAAACGAAGCAGGCAGTGAAATCAGACACTCTTCACCATGGAAGGTCGATGGCATCAATGTGAATTTTGTGAAAATAATTGACAAACAAACAATTGCCGTCAGGACATACGAACGGGGCGTCGAACGCGAAACACTTTCTTGCGGAACAGGTGCCACGGCAGCTGCCATTTCAGCATGGATGTATAACAACAACAAATCAATTACACAATACCGCATCAATACGACTGGTGGAAGTCTGGACGTTTCATTCGATGCCCCAACAAATTTAACGGACGCCATCACCAATGTCTGGCTGCATGGTCCGGCTCAGCTTGTGTTTGAGGGAAGTATAAAACTTTAATAATGCCAGTTTAGATAGTTAAGCTGCAAGCTCAAGGGGTGAGCAGTACGACAATGCAAGTAATTTTTTCCGTGAACGCTCAGTCCGTATTCAGGATGCGAGGACGCAAAATGAAAAGACAATTCACGAATTGTCTCAGCAAAAGCAAAAACAAACACAAAATACAAACAAATGAATCTTCTCAAAGCAAAGCGCCTCACTCTCAGGCCTATTGAAATAGACGACCTGAATGTCTTGTATGAATGGGAGAATGATACCGAAAACTGGCATACATCCAATAACCTCAACCCTCACTCCCGTTTTTTTCTTGAACAATACATCCTTAACGCGCAAAACAACATTTACGAAGACAAGCAATTGCGCCTGGTTATCGTTGACGAAAATGACAAACAAATCGGGATCATTGACCTCTTCGACTTTGACCCCCACCATCGGCGAGCTGCAATAGGCATCATACTGGGACCCGGGTCACGAAACAAAGGCTATGGCTCAGAGGCACTCGACATAATTATTGATTATGCCAACAAGGCACTGGATTTAAAACAGTTGCATTGCGGCGTAGGAGTGGATAATCATCACAGCGTTAGGCTTTTCAAAAATAAAGGGTTTGAAATTACCGGCACACGCAAATGCTGGAGGCTTCACCAAAACCAATGGAAGGATGAACATTTCATGCAACTGCAGTTAACAGAATAGCTTTATCATGCGGAAAATAAGGAAAATATATGCTGTGTTATTATCAGCACTGGTCCTTGCGGTTGTTGCCGCACTGATAGTTGCAGGGGCTGCCTACAAAATTATCTATGCGCCCAATGTGCATCTTCCTGACCTTGAAACTACACACTTTTACATACCTTCAGGTAGCAGCTATGCAGATGTTATGGAGCTGCTTGAGCAGGAGAATATTGTCAAAAACATCAGCCGCTTTGATCGCCTGGCACAACAAAAGAACTACCCCAACCGCGTAATGCCGGGACGTTATCTTATCCGTAACGGGATGAATAATAATGAGTTGATCAACCTGCTGAGGTCGGGAGAACAGGATCCGGTAAGGCTGACTTTTACAATTATCCGAACCGAAGAGGAGCTGGCAGGCAGCATTGCCAGACAGGTGGAGATAGATTCCACTTCCATCCTGCAGCATATAAGAAGTGAAGGGGTCAACCGGGAATCGGGTCTAAACACACCAAACATCAAGCTGCTTTTTATCCCGAATACCTATGAAGTGTACTGGAACATAAGACCGGAACAGCTTGTAGCCCGCATGCAACGAGAGTTTGATGCATTCTGGAATGACACACGTCGTGAACGTGCACAACAAATCGGACTGTCACCTGAAGAGGTTGGCATCCTGGCCTCCATCGTACAAAGTGAAACCAATAAAGTGGATGAAATGCCACGCATAGCAGGCGTTTACATGAACCGGCTCTCCAGGAACATGCCCCTGCAGGCTTGCCCAACAGTGATTTACGCAATTGGTGACTTTAGCATTACGCGCCTTTTGAATGATCAACTCGAAACCCAATCACCCTACAACACATACTTGCATACCGGTCTGCCCCCTGGTCCGATAAACCTGCCTGAGCCGGTTGCCATTGATGCTGTGCTGAATTATGAATCACACAACTACCTGTTTTTTAGCGCCAATCCGGACTTCAGCGGCTACCACGTTTTTGCCCGTACACACCGGGAACACTTGCGGAATGCAAGGATATACCAACAACAATTGAATGAAAGAAGGATTTTC
>SLDN01000189.1 GCA_007125275.1 Bacteroidales bacterium
GCATATATGAGAGGCCTGCAGGATGCAGGAATCATCGCTTGTGCCAAGCATTTCCCCGGGCACGGCGATACCACCGACGACTCTCATCATACCCTGCCGCTTCTTAATCAGTCGCGCGAGGAGCTTGAAAAAATCCATATATACCCCTTCAGAAGACTAATAAACGAGGGCCTGCAATCCATGATGATTGCCCACCTTGAGATCCCCGCGCTGGAGCCCCGGGCTGGTGAGCCATCCAGCTTATCAAAAAGCATTGTCAACGATCTGTTAAAAAAAGAACTGGGTTTCAACGGCCTGGTGATCACCGACGGTCTGCAAATGCGTGGCGTGAGCGACCATCTTGAACCCGGAGAGCTCGAGCTGCAGGCCCTGCTGGCAGGAAACGACATCCTTTTGTTTCCAAAAAGCATTACAGCAGCAACGCGCGCCATCAAAAATGCCATTGATGATGGCCTCATATCCGAAGAGCTGATCAACTTGAAATGCAGAAAAGTACTATACTTTAAACAAAGGGCAGGACTTGACAACTTTAAGTATATACCTCATGATAACCTGGTAAATGATCTGAACACCCCCGCCGGAAAGCTCCTTAACAAAGGCTTGGCAGAAGCGGCTGTTACCCTGGTGCGCAATGAACAGAATATAATTCCGGTAAGAGGGCTGCAGCATCAACGAATCGCCGCACTTGCCATTGGCGACTATCCCGGAAACAGCTTTCACCGTATGCTGGCAAACTATGCGCCCATTTCTTTCTATGGCATCGACAAATACCACAGCCCTGAAGGCGCCAAAATGATGCTGCAAAAGCTTGAATCGTATGACATGGTCATCTTATCTGTCCACAACAACAGCTTCTTCCCATCTCGCAATTATGGGATCAATGGACGAACTGTTGCGCTGGTAAATAAAATTTCCAAACAACATAAGGTGATTCTGAATTTGTTTGCCAACCCATACAGTCTGGCTTTTTTTGAAGATGATATCCTGCATTCAGATGCCGTGATAATCGCCTACCAGGACGACCTGGTATTCAGAGAAGCTGCTGCACAGGCCATCTTTGGGGGTTTACAGGTCACAGGAAGCCTTCCGGTTTCAGCAGGAAGGCATTTTACAGAAGGCCAACGCATCATCACTGCTGAACCTGAAAGGATACGTTTTGGCTTTCCCCAAGAGGTCGGCATACGCGCTGAATACCTTGACCGTATTGACTCCCTGGCCATTAATGGCATTCGGATGCTGGCATACCCCGGTTGCCAGATCGCCATCATAAAAAACGGCGTCATGATCTATAACAAGGCCTTTGGATACCACACCTACGACAGCATACGGCCCGTGAAGAACAGCGACATTTATGACCTGGCATCCATAACAAAAGTTGCGGCCACAACAGCTTCCGTTATGCATCTTGTTGACCAGGGCATCATTGAGCTTGATCAACCCATCGGCAGATATCTTACATTTCTTGAAAATTCAGACAAGGCCGACATCAGGCTGCGACATCTGCTGGCGCATCAGGCAAGGCTGTTTCCGTGGATTCCATTTTTCTCAACTACAATAAATAATGGCCGGCATCTGGACGGCGTCTATCAAAACCGGCAATCAGTGCACTATCCTGTAAAAGTCGCTGACAATATGTTTCTTAATGCATCTTACCGGGATACGATCTTTACACAGATCACTAATTCTGAGCTACTTAAAAATTCAGAATACAGGTATAGCGACCTCGGTTTTGTTTTGCTGGCTGAACTCATTGAGACACTTACAGGACAAAGTATTGATGCATACGCTGAGCATTTTCTTTATCGGTCGTTAGGGCTAACGACCATGGGCTACTTACCCTTGAAGCGATTTGATTCAGAAAGGCTTATTCCTTCTGAAAATGATGAAATATGGCGCAGGCAAATCGTCAGGGGGCATGTGCACGACCAGACCGCGGCAATGCTGGGGGGGGTTAGCGGTCATGCAGGCCTTTTTTCCAATGCGCTTGATGTGGCCATACTGATGCAAATGTTTCTTAACAGTGGCAGCTATGGAGGAGAACATTTTTTTACTCCGGAAACAGTTAAGGAATTCACCAGGGTGCAATACTTTTTCAACAACAACCGGCGCGGCCTGGGGTTTGACAAACCACAAATAAAGCGTGATGAGCCCGGACCGGCAAGCCAAAGCGCTTCGCCACTGAGCTTTGGACACAGCGGGTTTACCGGCACAATTGCCTGGGCAGACCCGGTCGAGAATTTAATTTTTGTATTTTTGTCCAACCGGACATACCCGGATATGCATAACAGGATCATCATTGAAGAAAACATAAGAACAAACATTCAGCAAGCCATTTATGACGCGATTTACCTGTCAAGGATAACAGCAAACGATGATCGATTATTGATTATTGATTAACGATTATGCTTATTGGATGCCAGGAGAATTTTAATATTAACATTATACCATAACATGAAAAAAGTTTTATTCTGGATCATTGCCATTGTGATCACGTTGTCAAGCGCTATTTATCAGCGCATGACGGGACCCACCCACCCCTACCGCGGCAGTGTTGAAATAAAAGGGCAAGAAGTATCTTACCGTCTCATTCGTTCATTCCCCCGGCCAATGGATGCACCTGTCAGGATCGTGGTTGAAGATGAGGATATCACGGGATATTTCACATACAAACGTTATCCCAGCTTTGATGACTGGGATACGAAGTCACTTGTCCGTGATGGTGAGTACCTGATTGCTTATATTCCCCAACAGCCTGCTGCCGGAAAAATCATGTATCAGATCACGCTCGAAAAAGGCGAAGAAAAGGTAAAGTTATCTGAGGACCCCATCGTTATCAGGTTTCGCAACGATGTGCCTGCATGGGCGATGATCCCACACATATTATTTATGTTCATGGCTATGCTGTTGAGTACCAGAACGGGGCTGGCTGCCCTGGCAGGTCACAAGACCTATACGCTCGTACTCTGGACGCTCGCCACATTTGTGCTGGGCGGACTGGTCTTTGGACCCATCATCCAAAAATACGCCTTTGGAGACTGGTGGACGGGCTGGCCGTTTGGCACCGACCTTACTGACAACAAAACAGCATTTGCACTGATATTTTGGGTGATCGCATTTTTCAAAGCCCGACAGAACCCTCAGCACAGAACCTGGGTGATCGTTGCCTCTATCGTCTTGTTCCTGATCTACCTCATCCCACATAGCATGTTCGGGTCTGAAATAGACTGGACACAGGAGCAAATGCCCTGATTTTCACACAGTAGCTTTCAGCAAGAAAGCATTTTGTAATATTTTTGGGCAGGATGCAGGCAGAAGTTGTAAATTTGCATCCGGCAGGTGACGTTTTTGCCTGATAAGCATTTACATCTTAGCTGCCTTTGTGCAAGAAAATCTAATAGCTACCGTTATATTCATTATGAGCAAAGTAATTGCAATTGCCAATCAAAAAGGGGGTGTTGGGAAAACAACCACCGCCATCAATCTGGCTGCCGGTCTGGCTGTCCTGGAACATAAAACCCTGCTGATAGATGCAGACCCCCAGGCCAATGCCACTTCGGGTGTTGGTGTTGACCCCAAGCACGTAAAAACAAGCATCTACGAATGCATCATTGATGATGTGCCTCCAAAGCAGATCGTCATTGAAACATCAACACCCAACCTGCATCTCATTCCGGCACACATCGATCTGGTAGGCGCGGAAATAGAGATGATCAACCTCCCAAACCGAGAGATGATGATGCGCAAGGTGATTGAAAACATCAAAGATGACTATGACTTTGTGCTGATCGATTGTTCTCCATCCCTCGGACTCGTCACTGTAAATGCGCTCACAGCAGCAGATTCGGTGATTATTCCGGTGCAGTGCGAATACTTTGCCCTTGAAGGACTGGGAAAACTGCTCAACACTATAAAAATTGTTCAGTCGCGCCTTAACCCGCAACTCGAAATAGAAGGTATTTTGCTCACCATGTATGATTCGAGGCTCAGGCTGGCAAACCAGGTTGTTGAAGAGGTCAGGATGCACTTCCAGGATATGGTTTTTGACACCATCATCTACAGAAATATAAAACTCAGTGAAGCACCCAGCTTTGGCGAAACCATCATTATGCACGATGCGCAAAGCAGGGGATCTGTCAACCACCTGAATCTGGCGAGGGAAATACTCCAGAAAAATGAAATGACAAAGGTCAGCGAAAAAGACAAAAAGATAAACATTTAAACAATGAGTGCCAAAAAACGTGCTTTGGGAAAAGGGCTGGGTGCCTTGCTTGACAACAGTGGCATTGAGGCTCAGCCTATTTATAATGTTGAAAAAGACCTGCTTCCCATCGGAACGATCGGCAAGGTACCCCTCGACATCATTGAGCTGAACCCATATCAGCCACGTACCGACTTTGA
>SLDN01000148.1 GCA_007125275.1 Bacteroidales bacterium
CTAAACTTTGCCATTGAGCATGATATTTTGCACCTGAAAAACATGACGGCAAAGCTGCATGGCTTTATGGACACATTCGACTTTGAAGAGATCAATAAAGTCTTGCATAAAATCAAACAATTAATCAACGACTAAACGAAACGGAATGGAAGCACAAGAAGAAGTAAAACATAAAGAGGTCATTTTGGTTGTTGATGACCAAATGACCAACCTGAAAATATTGTCAAGCATTTTAAGCAAAGAATATTCTCTGGGCATAGCCAACAGCGGTGAAAATGCGCTGAAATATCTGGCCAGCAATAGCCCTGATCTCATATTGCTCGATATCATGATGCCGGAAATGGACGGATACGAGGTGTGCCGAAAAATCAAACAGGATGAAGCATACCGGGATATTCCGGTCATCTTTCTGACAGCAAAAACTGATATTGATGATGTGGTCAGAGGATTCGAGTATGGCGCGGTTGACTATATTACCAAACCTTTCAATATTTCCGAGTTAAAAGTGAGGGTTAGAAACCACCTGAATTTGCAGGCTGCCCGCAACGACCTCAAAAAAGCGAATGAGCAGCTGAAAAAGATCAACCAGGAAAAAGACAGGTTTTTCTCCATCATTGCTCACGACCTCAGGAGCCCCTTATCCGGCTTTGCAGGATTAAGCGAGTTGCTCGTTCAGCAGATCAGGGCAAACAACCTCGATATGATAGAAAAGTATGCGAGCGCCATGCAGCAATCCTCAAAGATCACCATGGAGTTGCTCATGAACCTCATGACATGGTCGCGCGCGCAAACCGGAACCCTCGAATATCAGCCGGAAACTTTATCAATTCCCGGCATTGTAAACGAAAATATCGCATTGCTGCAAAATGCGGCTGATGAGAAATCCATCACATTGACAACGCAAATCCCTGATGATGCCACTTTTTCTGCTGACAAGGAAATGATGGGCGTGGTGCTGAGAAACAGTATCTCCAATGCGATCAAATTCACCAACCCCGGCGGTTCCGTTAAGATCAGTGCAGAAAAGATTGCACGGGAAGTAAATTTCTCTGTCATTGATGATGGCATCGGGATGAATGAAGAGATGGTGAATTCTCTCTTCAGGATCGACACCAAGGTTCGCCGTATCGGCACCAACAAGGAGCCAAGCACAGGGCTGGGCCTTTTGCTGTGCAAAGAATTTGTCGATATGCATGGAGGACAGATCAGCGTGGAAAGTGAAGAGGGCAAAGGAACAAAGATCTCGGTAAGCATTCCGATAAAAGAAGAATAATTTGCACGATCCGTTACCAATACATGCACCGTAAGAAATTTTGATTAAAAATCATTGATGACCGATTAAAATTCCAATCAGCCGCGAAGCATTGTACTGAGCCTGCTGAAGCGTCACCAGGATACGAAGGTTTACAAAGCCTATTTTACAGATCATCAAAGCAGTTAAAAAAGACAACATAATTTTTGAAGAAACGTGTCATGCGTTTTAAAATATTCATAGTAGAAGATGATCCCTGGTATGGGCAGTTTATGTCCTACCAGCTATCCTTGAACCCTGACCATGAAGTGGTTCTGTACACCTGTGCAAAAGACATCCTGGACAACCTGCACAAGCAGCCCGACATGGTTTACATGGATTTTGGCCTTCCTGATATGGATGGCGAAAAGCTCTTGCAAGAGATGCTCAGGAGGGTGCCGGACTTGCCGGTGGTCATTGTGAGCGGCCAGGAAGATATTTCTGTTGCAGTAGGTTTGCTGAAGGCCGGTGCCAAAGATTATATCGTCAAGAACGACCACACCAAAGACCTTTTATGGCGCTCTGCCAACAATGTGAAGGAAAATTTTTCACTACGGCGGGAGGTAGAGGACCTAAAAGAACAGCTTGAGAACAAATTCTCCATCGACAAGAGCATCATTGGCCGGAGTGACGCCCTCAGGCAATCGCAGCTGCTTGCAAAAAAAGCCATTCAGTCAGATATCAATGTCTCCCTGTTTGGCGAAACAGGAACAGGCAAAGAGGTGTTTGCCCGCGCCATCCATTTCAACAGCAAAAGGCGTAAGCATCCGTTTATCGCCGTTAACATGACAGCCATTCCTAGTGAATTGATTGAAAGCGAGCTGTTTGGGCATGAAAAAGGTGCCTTCACAGGTGCCATCGCCCAGAAAAAAGGGCGGTTTGAAGATGCCAACAGGGGAACGATCTTTCTGGATGAGATTGGTGAGATGGACATGCAATTACAGAATAAACTGCTCAGGGTGCTCCAGGAACGCCAACTCGTTAGGGTTGGTGGCAATAAAATAATCTCCATTGACATCCGCCTGATTACTGCCACTCAAAAAGACCTCGCAGAGGAGGTTAAGGCAGGCAACTTCAGGGAAGACCTCTACTTCAGGATCATGGGACTGCCCATTGAGTTGCCGCCATTACGGAAACGGCAACAAGACATTCTGCTTCTTGCCAATCATTTTATAAATGAATATGCAAAACAGAATAAAACTACCAAGCCCACTCTGACTGAAGACGCAAAGGAGAAGCTTCACAATCATACGTACCCCGGCAATGTGAGAGAGCTCAAAGCCGTTATTGACCTGGCGTGTGTTATGTGCAGCGAAGATGCAATAACCGCCGCCGACATAAGCTTCTACCGGCTTGGAGTGGAAGACACCTATACCTACGCCGAAAAAACACTCAGGGAGTACAACAACGAAATCATATCGCACTACTTGAAAAAATACGACAATGACGTCATGACAGTTGCCAGCAAGCTGGCTGTCAGCAAATCAAAAATATATGACCTGATAAAAACAGGGCAGATAAAAACCACGTAATTCCGACCGACAGGGAGGAACATAAACCCGCAAGCATGAAGCCAACCTATGCCAAGAACATTCACGAACTTGAAAACCAACTGTCTCTTCTGGCTGCCGATGAAGATGTTCAGTCGGTTTTACTGATGGGTGCCGATGAAGGCCGTCCTGCAAAAGAGGAATTGGATCCGCTGTTGGCAGGTTTCTCAAAGCCACTCATTGGCGGCATATTCCCTGAAATTATTGCTGATAACAAACGGACAAAAACCGGCTTCCTGCTTTTTCCGTTATCGTTCAAGCTGACAACGAAAGTGGTTCCGCTGGGTTGCGACGACAATGATTGTCTTGATATCCTGAAGAATGAATTTGATGGAAATGACATCAAACAGTCTCACAGTCTCTTTGTCTTTGTTGATGCTTTCGGTCATAATAAAAAGAACTTCGTGCACTCCCTGTTTAACTTCTTTGGCAACATAGTAAAATACCTGGGTGGAGGTGCGGGTTCATTGTCATTTGAACCATTTCACTGCATTCTGCACAATAGCGGGACACATCAGAACGCGGCTGTCCTCGGACTGTGTAAGCAGCCGCTATCGTTGGGGGTAGCACATGGCTGGACGCCGATCGGAAAACCCTTAAAGGTAACCGGTGCCGAAGGGAGCAGCATCATAAGCCTTGAGTGGAAGCCGGCTTTTCAGACCTACAAACAGCAGGTCGAAAGCCATTCAGGATTAACCATTACAGAAGAGAATTTCTTTGACATTGCCAAATCATACCCGCTGGGCATGGTGAAGCTCGACAGTGAGATGGTGATCAGGGATCCCTACCGCGCTGAGAATGATGTATTGCATATTGTGGATGAAGTTCCGGAAGGAGAATATGTAAGGATTATGAATGGAAACATGGACTCCTTGCTAAGCGGCGCCGGGGCTTCTCTGGAAGAGGCAATAAGGTATGCTCCAAAAGGCGTCCGGCACGCAATGATCTGCATTGACTGCATATCACGGGTGCTGTATATGCAAGACGACTTTTACCGGGAACTCGACACCATTAGCCGGGAACAAACCGTTAACGGCGTGCTTAGCATTGGCGAGATTGCCAACGCCGGTGAAACATTCCTGGAAATATACAACAAAACAATTGTGATCGCCTTATGGCCAACGAAAATCTAGAAACCCGGGTGTTGCTGGAGATCGCCCTGCAGCAGCTTTATGAAGGCAGTGCCGGGAAAATTCTACAGCATACACTGCCAATTTACATGCGCAAGCTCAATTGCTTCATGGCCGGCGTTGTGGTCGCCGGCAAAGAAGAGGTGGTGATACCGCATACTTTCTATGATTCAGATAGCTGGCATGAACTCAAGCAATTTTTTCTTGAACAGAATGCTGACCAGGCACAGCTAGTTGAATACCAAGCCGGGGAAAAATACTACTATGGCTATTCGATGCCGCACTATGGATGGTTAGTGTTGGGAAAAAATCAAGCTTTTGCTGTCGACATAAAGAACGAACTTGTGCGACTTGTTAGCCAGCTTGGCCGGTCGC
>SLDN01000155.1 GCA_007125275.1 Bacteroidales bacterium
ACTGATGCTGCAAATCCCAATGTACGATCATTGATGTAGTAGGCCGTAAACTCACGCCGCGGTGGGTAATGGTTTCTAAAGTTTTCAAAGTCGTTAGGACTGGCTTTTAGTTTGCGGCTGTCATCCAGTATGTTGTAAGTGTGCATGAAGGCGCTGTTGATCAATGCCTCACTGTATTGGTTATTTTTTGATGGGAGAAATACTGGCTTTTCAGGTGCGGGAATGTTATGTGGATGCCAGTTATCAAGTCCCAGTTTGAAAAAACGGCTGACAGCCTGCACGGCTGCGGCGGTACCATTGGCTTTGCCATCCAGCGAATAACCGGCGATGTGCGGTGTAGCAATGGTGGCAAGTTGCAAAAGCTCAATGTCAATCTCCGGTTCGTTCTCCCATACGTCAATCACTGCCCCACCGAGTTTGCCCTCCCAAAGTGCATTTTTGAGGGCTGTGGTGTGCATCACTTCGCCACGTGCTGTGTTGATAAACCAGGCCCCCGGCTTCATTTTGTTGAAAAAGTCTTCGTTAGCCAGATGGTGGCTTATGTCAGGGCCACTCGTTAGCAGCGGCATGTGCATGCTGACGATATCAGCTTTGGCGAGCAGCTCATCAAGACCGGTGAAGCCTGTCGTGCCTTCTTTACGGGCGCGTGGCGGGTCGTTGAGCAATACCTTCATCCTGAGCGTCCGGCAGAGGTGCTCCACATTTTTCCCTACATGGCCAACGCCAATAATGCCGACACAAATATCTTCAAATTTTTTGCTTTCGCTGATGGTGATATGGGCCAGCGCTGATGCCATATATTGCATTACTGAACCCGCATTGCATCCCGGTGCATTGTTCCACCGTATGCCTTTCCGTGCACAATAGTCAGCATCAATGTGATCGTGGCCGATGGTGGCTGTGGCGATGTATTTCACGGGGGTGTCGTCCAGCAAGGTGGCATCGCAACCCGTTCTGGTACGGATAATCAGCGCATCAGCATCAAAAAGCTGGTTTCGCCTGATCTCGGCAGCCGGCAGGTAACTCACCCGTGCACAGTGCTCAAGTGCCCCCCGCAGAAAAGGAATGTTGCTATCGGCTACAATGTGTATCATTGCTACTGCTTCAAGGCTCGAATCTTACAAGCCATTTGGTTTATGATTTCTAATTGCTGGTTTTTAGTTTTCAATTGCTGGTTTATGGTTTCTAATTGTCTAACAATGGTTTGCCGTTACGCAAAAGCCATGAATGGGCAATTATCAATCGACAATCGAAAATCGGCAATCGGCAATCGGTTATTCTGCCTGCATCGAGAAATAATTTTCCACATTATTTATGTCATCATCAGGAAGATTCAGGTCTTTGATCACTTTTCCTTTCTCCAGCAGGATGATTCGGCTGCACATATCTGTGATGTGATTCAGGTTGTGACTGGAGATGAGCATCGTGGTTTCCCTTTCTGCATTATCCTGCTGCAGCAGTCGCTTGATCAATATTTGCGAGCTGGGATCGAGATAGTTAAAAGGTTCGTCAAGAATAAGAAGCTTGGGCTGTATCATCATGGCGGCGACAATGCCTACTTTTTGTTTGTTTCCGGCAGAAAAGTTGCGGATGTACTTTTTTTGTCCGAGCACCTCATCGCTTAAGAATCTGCTATAGCTGGCAAGTCGCTCATCAACATCTGCCCGTGATACGCCATAGAGTTTGGCTGTGAAATAGAAATACTCTTCGGGCGTCAAAAAGTCTATCAGAAAGCCGTCGTCGAGATAACTGCCGGTAAAGGCTTTCCAGTGGTCACTGCGAGCGATAGCTTCGCCTCCGACCAATACCTTGCCTGTTGTGGGTTCTAGAAGGTCAAGCATCAACCGAAGCCAGGTGGTTTTGCCTGCGCCGTTGTTGCCCACAATGCCACAAAGCTCGCCCTTGCCAATTTGCAGCTCACCAATGTCAAGGGCTGTTTGGGTCCCGTATTTTTTTTGAAGCTTTTCTATGCGGATATCAGGCATGTTATTTTGTGTTTTATGAAGGGCACAGAGTCATCCTGGCGTTGCGAATGATCTTTGAAGTTAGCCCTTTCTGTATTTATTCAGATTCAAGTATTTTTTTCGTTCAAACTTGTTTGCTATGGCTCGAATCCAACGCTTATGTGCAGCCATAAAAGCAATCCCTGTGCCTCCTAAAACGATGGAGATCGAGAGCCCAAAATCAAATGGAAGGAGGGTTGCAATCAATAGAAAAGGCAGGTATGACAGCATAATGATCACGATGCTGAGAAACTGTGTGCCACTGGTGCCTTCCATGTTGAAATATGCTTTTTTATTCGGATCGATACGCGTGCTGTATCCAATGCCTTTGTTGAACAAATAGGCGAAAACCGGTCCGATGACAAAGAGTGTCATCCCGGAATAGGGAAGAATTATCGCCGGCATCATTATCAATAATATGGGTAGCAGTACAAGCAGCTGCAGGATGGCCAGCAGGCTGTAAAAGTAGTACTTTGCGCGTATCATATCGCAGATGCTGGTATTTCTTGATGCGATGAAGTCAAAAAAGCGGCTTTCCCACGAGTACACGTATTGCAGATGGAAGAATCCGTAACCGCCGGCCACCATGATAAAAATGTACATGTTTCTCTGCAGGTGTTCAGCACCGGGTCCAAAATAAAAAAACATCGGGATAAGCAGCAGGGTTAGCGGCCATTGCCGGAAGCCCATTGAGGCACGCTTGTTGCGGTTAAGCAGCTTCCATTCCAGCTCCCAGTAAAGCCCATATACCGGGATCCTGGCGAAAAGTCTTTCCAAAGGACCAGATGCCCGTGATGTTGTCACGGTTGTTCCGCTGTCAATCCGGTACAATGACTTTTTCAAACTGTTGAATGCCAGCATTTGAAGTCCGGTTATGATGAGGACCGGTATCAGAAAAACCCGGATGCTTCCTTGTAAAAAAGCGTTTCCCAACGCTTCTGAAAAGTGAAATGGTTGATCAGGGAAAAAGTATCCTGCAGCAACCAATATCAATGCAACCAGGATCATCCCCGCAGATACAAGAGGGGTGTTTTTGTGGCGGGTTTTCATCCAGAGGATAATGCTGTGATTCAGGCCTCCCAGTAAAAAACAACCGGCCATAACCAACCAGAATGCCTGAGCAGATATTGGATGAAGAAGAAGACGCGTGAATAATGGTATCAGCAAGGCAAACAGATAGAAGTTGTAAATGTTGAACCATGAGCGCAACAGAATGATACCTGCGAGCATGCTTCGCTGAACAGGCAAATGCAAATATGCTTCCACCTGCTGTTGTGGCACCTTTTGCATAAAAAAACGAAAGATAAGGTCGCCGGCATAGATGAACAGTAAAATCGAGAAGAATGACGCCAGAGGTGTCTTTTCCGGAAAGAGCTCCTGAAGCAAGCCCGGCAATACCGAACCCAGAACCAGCAAGTAAAGCAATATGCTCAGCGTCACAAATCCAATGATGGCTTTGGTGCCCAGACTGCGTTCAAAATAGTGCGCACGCCTAAAGCCCAGCCAGGTATGATAAATCAGTGTCGTATATGTCATTAGCTGATTCAACGTTTTTCAAATATGTTGCAAGTTTACGCAATTTTTTAGAGTTACCCGATAATCAGATAAATTCATATTTGGTTAGATGTCTGATTTTTATGATTATTTTGTGTGTGCTCAAAAAGACTTTTGTTGATCATACCTTATATTTAGCATGAAACTGAGCTGTTTGATTTCATGAGAATAGACTGCGTTTGTTCATCAGCGATGGTTGCACATTTGGTTAAAAGTGTTTGGTGATTTTGGCGTATGGTTAAACAAAATGAGTTAATTAGCGTTTTCATTTTAGATTTAGACAATTTCCTGTATATTTGGAAAATATTAATCATAATGATATATGCGAATAACCCGGCGAGAAACATTCAATGCGGCACACAGGCTATTCAGGCCTGATTGGGACGATCAAAAAAACCTGGAGGTTTTTGGCAAATGCTCAAACCCCAACTGGCACGGACACAACTATACGCTTTATGTGACTGTTGAGGGTGAAGTCAGCGATCAAACAGGTTTTGTGCTTAACTTGAAAACATTAAGCAGGATTATTAATACTGGCGTACTCGAGAAACTGGATCATAAGAACATCAACACAGAAGTAGAATTTATGCAGGGCAAGCTTGCCAGCACAGAGAATCTGGCCATCGGCATCTGGGAGCAGATCGAAGGCCCCATTAAGGATTTAGGTGCGAGACTTTATTGTGTGAAAGTCGTTGAAACCGAAAAAAACTTTGTAGAGTATCTTGGTAAGTGATGAGTGTTCTATTCTTGTTTAATTCACTTATAAACATTGACATATAATTG
>SLDN01000096.1 GCA_007125275.1 Bacteroidales bacterium
CGAATCCCTGCTGAAGGGCAAGGTGGTCACCGTGGAGGATAAAAACAACATGATGGATGCCATCGAAGAGTTTAACCGGCATCCGGAAAACCTCAAAAGACATTATAATATCTTTTATCATGCCGGCTGCCTCAAGGGTCCGGGAACAACTGATAAATCCAACCAGTTTATGAGGCGTTCGCTGGTAACGGACTATGTGCATAAGAGACTCAAAAAGTTTGATAAAAAGCAGTGGGAAAAAGACATTGAAAAGTTTTCTGCGCTAAACCTGGGCAGAATATTCACCAAAGATGACCAACGACTCCCTGAACCTGACAAAGACAGCGTCGAAGAGATTCTAAAAAGCCTGGGCAAACGCCTGGAAGAAACTGCTGCCTGCAATGCCTGTGGCTTCAGAAGCTGTCGCGATTTTGCAAAATCAATCAGCCAGGGCCTGTCAAAACCTGAGATGTGCCTTAATTATTCGCTGACAAATAAACAGGAATATATTAAGACTCTGAAAAACAACAACGAAAAGCTCAGGAAACAACAGGAAAGCCTGCTTGAAAATGAAAAACAGCTGCGGGAGGATCATCAGAAAGTAAAACAGAGGTCTGATACCACTTCTGCACTCCTTCAGAACCTGCCATCAGCAGCCGTTATCGTTGACGAAAACCTTAAGGTGATCGAATCTAACCAAAGCTTTATCAAGGTACTCGGTGAAGATGCAGAAATGATTAATGAGGTGATCCCCGGTTTGGTGGGTGCCGACCTTAAAACCTTGCTGCCCTTCAGCATCTATAATTTGTTTAACTATGTGCTTGAGAACGACGAAAACATCACCGGCAAAGATGTAACGCACGATGAAAGGTTGCTGAATGTCAGCATCTATTCGCTCAAGCCAAAGAAGATTGTCGGCGGTGTCTTCAGGGATATGTATGTAGCGGAAGTGCGGCAGGAGGAGATCATTAACAGGGTCGGCGAAGTGATTGATGAAAATTTAAAGATGGTGCAGAAAATCGCTTTCTCCCTTGGAGAAGGCGCCAGTACCACGGAAAGAATGCTCAACTCTATCATAGAAACCTACAAAAAGACCAAGAAATAAATCAATAACACAGGCTTGTCAACAAAAAAAAGCAGCTGATGTCAGATAGATTTTACATAGAGGTGGGCTCAGCGCAACGCAACCACATTGGTGAACGCATTTGCGGTGATGTTTTTTTGTCAGAAAAAGTCAAAGAAGAGGGCCGGACCGTTGTGGTTCTTTCCGATGGGATGGGCCACGGCGTTAAAGCCAATTTGCTGGCTACACTCACAGCAACCATGGCACTGAACTTTACCAAAGAACACAAGGATGCTCAAAAAATCGCTGAGATCATCATGAATACCTTGCCGGTTTGCAGCGAGCGAAAGATCAGCTATGCGACATTTACTGTTATTGATATTGAAAAGGATGGCCAGACCACCATATTAAATTATGACAACCCGGATGCAATCATTGTTCGTGACGAAGATTTATTTGGTGTAAAGTGGCACACCATGACGGTGGAAGGGGATGATAACACCGAAAAAGAGATCAAGGCCTGCACTTTTAAAATGCAGAAAGAGGATCGCGTGGTTATCATGTCTGATGGCATCACGCAGTCAGGTCTGGGCAAAGGAAAATACCTTTTAGGGTGGGGTCCTGAAAATGTAGAAAGAGCGGTGACTTCTTTTGTGAAAGATCAACCCGGTCTTTCGGCGTCCCGGTTATCTTCCCTGATCGTTAACAAAGCACACGCAAATGACGAGTACCAGGCCAAGGACGACACCAGCGTAGCAGTGGTATACTGTCGTGAGCCCCGCCGCCTGCTGATCTCTTCCGGGCCACCATTTGAAAAAGATAAAGACAAGAAGCTTGCTGAGATTGTCAGTGGTTTTGAAGGTAAAAAAATTATTTGCGGTGGCACAACGGCAGACATCATCTCCAGGGAGCTGGATATCGCGGTTGTTGACAATCTCGAGTTTGATGATCCTGATCTTCCTCCCATATCTTTTATGAAAGGCATAGACCTTGTTACTGAAGGTATCCTGACCCTAAGCAAGACGGCAGGGATACTAGACTATTACGGGCCAAATACCGATATGGGGAAGGGCCCGGCCGACCTGATCGTTAAGCAGATCATGGAAAGCGATGAGATACACTTTGTGGTTGGCACAGCCATCAACGTTGCCCATCAGGATCCTAACCTGCCGGTTGAGTTGGAGATTCGGCGAACAGTCATTAAAAAGATCGCCGGATTGCTTGAAACCAAGTTTCTGAAAGAAGTTAGCTTACAATTTATTTGATGCTTGTGCATTTTGTGCCTTAAAGAACACCTCTCATTATCCACTGTCCTTTTTCGGGGAAAAATTGTAATTTTGGCTACATTTTACGATGATCAGCCAATGGATGTCCACAATAGATATATGCAACGCTGTCTGGATCTGGCTTTAGCCGGCCTGGGCCATGTTGCCCCCAACCCAATGGTGGGTGCAGTGCTTGTGGCTGATGACCGCATCATCGGAGAGGGCTATCACCGCAAATATGGCAGTCATCATGCAGAGGTGGAAGCCATCAATGCCGTTACTGATTCCGGATTGTTGTCAAGGGCGACGCTTTATGTAAATCTGGAGCCCTGCTGCCATCACGGCAAAACACCCCCGTGCACCGATCTCATTATCAAAAGTAAAATTCCAAAAGTCATCATTGGCTCTGTTGATCCTTTTGATGCCGTTGCCGGAAAGGGCATTGCACGGCTTCGTGGCAACGGATGCCATGTGGAGGTGGGCATTTTGAAGGAAGCATGCCGGGAGCTGAACAAACGCTTTTTTACTTTTCATGAGAAGAAAAGACCCTATATCTTACTGAAATGGGCACAAACGGCCGATGGCTTCATTGATATCGACAGGCTGCCTGATGCAGAAAAACGTCCAACCTGGATCACCAGCGAACGGCTCCGGATGCTTGTGCATAAATGGCGTACCGAAGAAATGGCTATCATGGTTGGCACCAATACGGCACTTAAGGACAATCCGCAGCTGAATGTACGCGACTGGCATGGGAACTCCCCTACCCGAATTGTTCTCGACCGCTCCCTGAAACTCACAAAAGCATACCATCTGCTTGACAACAGCCACCCAACCATCATCATAAACGAAACAAAACAAGATGCGGTGAACAACATTCAATTTGTACGCATCCCTTTCGATAACACCCTTCTGCATTCGATCATGACCATACTTTATGAGAAAAATGTCCAATCCTTACTTGTTGAAGGCGGCAGGTATTTATTGCAGTCTTTTATTGATCTGCATTTATGGGATGAGGCACGAATATTCACCGGAACACAGTTTTTTGGAAGTGGGATTGCTGCACCTAAAATCAAATCATACAAAGCCATTGACCACATACACATTGGCAAGGAGAGCTTTTTCAGGGTCAAATATTCCTGATTTTTCAGCATTATCCCTCATCAGCCATTTTTATTATGAAGGATTCAGACACTTATAAAACCATACGCGATCAATCAGAAGGTTTATTCAAAGATAAAGGCAGCAAATTCATTGCCCTTGCCTTCCCTGTCAAAGATGAGGGTGAGATCAGCGGTCACCTTGATGACGTAAAAAAAACCTATCACGATGCCAGGCACCATTGCTATGCATGGGCACTGGGATTCAATGCAGAGCGTTACAAGATCAATGATGACGGTGAACCATCCGGTACTGCAGGAAAGCCAATATTTGGTCAGATCCGGTCTTTCGAATTATGCAACATACTGATCGTTGTAGTCAGATATTTTGGTGGCACAAAGCTGGGCGTAAGGGGGCTTATAAACGCCTACAAGGGCGCTGCACTGGATGCCATCAGCAATAATTCCATCATAACGAAAACCATCAGAAATCATTACCGGCTGTATTTTCCCTACCCTGCCATGAATGATGTCATGCAAACACTGAAAGAATATGACCTTCCACAATCGGCACATCAATTTGACCTGGATTGCAAGCTGGATTTTTCTGTAAGACAAAAATTTTCTGATGAAATAGTGTTGAAATTTGAAAAAATCCGTGATGCCCGCCTGGATTATTTATTTACTTCCTGAATACTTTCTGTCTTAATAGGAGATCAAAAAAGGCAAATACATGTCCAGACATTGCTTTTAAACAGTCTAGTTATTTATTGAAACTATTCTATCCGACATGCTTGTTTTTGTGAATAATAAGTCTTAATATTGTGCTTCGTATTTCCGAAACTATATTTTATTTGTTATGGATTTATACCGAATTCCGACAGTCGGTAGAGTAATTTTTTTACTCTTTTTTTTATGGTCATGTGGTC
>SLDN01000021.1 GCA_007125275.1 Bacteroidales bacterium
ACCTTCGAGATGATCAACTTGTCAAGATCACCGATTTCCCGGAGCCTTTCCCACAGCTCCGCGAGCTGCATAAGGAGATGGTCTATTACGAGCGGGCTGATGGCATTCCATTGTCAGGAGAGCTTTTCCTGCCTCCGGGATTCATTCCCGGAGAAGATGACCCGCTGCCCACCATCTTTTGGGCTTATCCACGCGAGTTCCTGACCACCGACGGCGCCGGGCAGGTTACCGGTTCGCCATACACTTATACAAGGCTGGGTGCTAATTCAATCGTGATGCTGGCAACACAAGGCTATGCCGTTTTAAACAATGCCGCCTTCCCCATCGTGGCCGGGGACACCGGCGAACCCAACGACACCTTCGTGGAACAACTGGTGGCCAACGCCGAAGCCGGCATCAACACCCTCATCGAAATGGGTGTTACCGATCCTGACAGGGTGGGCGTTTCCGGCCATTCCTACGGCGCCTTTATGACAGCTAACCTACTGACTCACAGCGACATTTTTGCTGCCGGTGTGGCGCGCAGCGGCGCCTATAACCGCACACTTACACCCTTCGGCTTCCAGCTCGAAGAACGAACCTACTGGCAAGGACCGGAAGTGTACAACACCATGTCGCCATTCATGCACGCCGACAAAATGGAAGTTCCCATGCTGCTCATCCATGGCGCCGATGATAACAACTCAGGTACTTTTCCCATGCAAAGCGAGCGCTACTACGATGCACTTCGTGGCCACGGCGCCACCGTGCGCCTGGTGATGCTGCCCCACGAAAGCCATGGCTACCGCGCACGCGAATCAGTGCTGCACATGCACTGGGAGTGGCTGCAATGGTTTGACAGGTATGTGAAAAACAAATGACGCCGATTTTCGATTAGCGATTGACGATTAGCGATTGCTGTTGTGATTGATGATTGCTGATTGCTGGTTTCAGCGGTCGGAAAGTTCGAGCCAGCGGTCGGATTTTGTTTCAAGGAGATTTTCGCAAGTGCTGTATTTTTCTGATATGTCCAGCAGATCTTGTGACTCAAGCGTGCCAGAATTCATCTTGTCAAGCAGTTCGGCTTTTTCTGATTCAAGGGCTTCAATCTCCGCTTCAAGCTCTGCCAGCTCCTTTTCTTCCTTATAGGTGAGCTTTTTCTTGTCTTTCGGACGGTCGGACTTTGACGAAGCAACCGGTTTCTCAGACTTTTTCTGTGTTTTCACCCTGGCGGCAGCTGCATTGCGCTTAATACGGTATTCAGTATAGTTGCCGGGATAATCCTTGATGTCGCCAATGTTCCTGAACACAAAGAGGTGCTCCACAAGGCGGTCAAGGAAATATCTGTCGTGCGAAACGATGATGAGGCAGCCGGGATATCGCATCAGGAAATCTTCAAGCAGGTTGAGTGTGTCGATGTCGAGGTCGTTTGTCGGCTCATCCAGAATCAGGAAATTCGGATTTTTGATAAGTACAGTGAGCAGATAGAGTCGCCGTTTTTCACCGCCGCTGAGTTTTTCAACCCTGTCGTGGTGCATATGGTTCGGGAAATTGAAATACCTGAGAAACTGTGCGGCACTCATCGAATGACCTTTTTCAAGCTGTATGCGTTCAGCATGGTCGGTGATCACTTCTATCACTTTTTTGTGGTCTTCCACCTTTATCCCATCCTGACGGAAGTAACCAAACTGTATGGTCTCTCCGGTGATCACCTTCCCTGCGTCCGGCCGCAATTGCCGGGTAACGATGTTGAGCAGCGTACTTTTCCCGGTGCCGTTCGGGCCAACAATGCCCACCCTTTCGCCTCGCTTGAACACATAAGAAAAATCATCGACCACCCTCAGCGAGTCATACGACTTCCTGACATTTTGCAATTCAAGAATCTTGGAGCCCAGACGGGTCATATCCATCCGTATCTCACCCGCTGATCCTTCATGCTTTTTGGATGTCTTTTCCTTTAAATCCTGATAGGATGCGATGCGGGCTTTCGACTTGGTGGTACGCGCCGGCGGGCTGCGACGCATCCAGTCCGTTTCTTTGCTTAAAAGGTTCAGAGCCTTCTCATTCTGAGCAGATTCGGCCATCTTACGCAACTGCTTCTTTTCCAAATAATAAGCATAATTACCTCGGTAAGTGTACACCACACCATTTTCCATCTCCACGATCTCGTTGCATACGGCGTCCAGGAAATAACGGTCGTGCGTTACCATCAACAAGGTGATCTTCTGTCGTGAAAGGAATGACTCCAGCCATTCGATCATGTCAATGTCGAGGTGATTTGTAGGCTCATCAAGCAATACGAATTCGGGTTCTTCAATGAGCACCCTGGCGAGAGCCAGTCGCTTGACCTGCCCCCCTGAGAGGCTCATCACCTGCGCTTTCAGGTCACCGATCTTCAAACTGGTGAGCACCTGACTAACACGCTGTTCGTAGTCCCAGGCCTGTAAGGCATCCATTTGCTCGATAAGCTGCTGCAACTCCGCGGCTCTTTCAGAATCATCAGCAATCGTTTTATCACTAATGAACTCCTCATAAGCCCTTATCGCACGGGTCTGTTCATTATCGGCAGATAACAGCGCTTCTGCAACAGTGAGCTGTGGGTCAAACTCGGGATCCTGTGGGAGGTATGATATCCGAAGGTCGGAGCGGTAAGTGCAATAGCCGGAATCAGGCTCATCCAACCCGGCCAGAATATTTAGCATGGTTGTTTTGCCCGTGCCATTGCGCGCAATCAAGGCCACCTTCTGACCCTGCGCAATGCTGATGGAAATATCCTCAAACAAGACTTTCTCACCGTAAGCCTTGGATATGTTTAACGCCTGAATAAAGTTCACGCTGCAAAGGTAAAAAGTTAACCCGGATAGATGATTTCTTTATGGATAATGGTTACGAGTCAATGATTATGTAATTATGTAATCATGAAACGGTAACCATGAACCGGCAACCGCTATGCTCCCAGCATCACCGGCATCACCAGCATCAGGATTTCTTCATCTTTGTTTTCGGTGTTTACCGGTGAGATAAGTCCGGCACGATTGGGTTCAGACATTTCGAGCAGCACCTGGTCAGTACCAAGGTTATTAAGCATCTCCACCATGAATTTGCTATTGAAACCTATTTCCAGGTCATTTCCATCATAGTGGCAAACAAGGCGTTCCTTGGCTTCATTCGCATAATCGAGGTCTTCCGCCATCAGCATAAGCTCGGTGCCTGCAATCTTAAACCGCACCTGGTATGTGGTCTGGTTTGAGAAGAGGGATACCCTTTTAATTGCATTCAGGAAAGGCAGTCTGTCTACCGTCATCTTGTTCGGGTTGCTGGCCGGGATCACAGCAGAATAATTTGGATATCTGCCCTCAATGAGACGGCAGGTCATCGTGATATTCCGGAAGGTAAAGCGCGCATTGGTGTTGTCGTATTCGACATCCACCGGCATCTCGTCATGAACCAGGATATGGCGCAGCTGGTTCAATGCCTTTTTGGGAAGTATGAAACTTGCTGTTTCTGTTGCTGTTACATCATTGCGATGATACCTGACCAGTTTGTGTGCATCAGTGGCCACGAATGTAGTGCCTTCTTCGGATAGCTGGCAGAATACGCCTGCCATCACCGGACGCAGGTCATCATTGCTGGCTGCAAATATGGTTTTAGTAATGGCCTGGTATAAGATATCAGACTCTATTGAAATTGCTGCTGCTTCTGCAATTTCAGGTAATTGCGGATATTCATTGCCATTCTGGCCGGCCAGCTTATACTTACCTTCTCCGGCGGTGAGGGTAATGCCAAATTTTTCAGGATCTATGTCAAGTGTGACAGGAATATCAGAGAAGGTCTTCAACGTGTCCATTAAAATTTTTGCCGGGATGGCAACGCTTCCGTCGCCCTCAGCCATGTCTACGTTGATACGTGCCGTCATCGTGGTCTCCATATCTGATGCAGAAATATTGACCTCTGAATCCGATAAAACAAAAAGAAAGTTATCAAGGATGGGCAGGGTGTTATTGGTTGTAAGCACCCCACTGATGGACTGCAATTGCTTTAGCATTAAAGAACTGGATACAATGAATTTCATACTTCTCGGGGTTTTGAATTGAGTAGCAAAGATACTTTTTTATTAAAAACCAATGTCATAAACCATGGTTTTTATTTTATTCAGTGAAATTTTCTTGCTCTTCGGCATTTTGCAAGAAATAAGTAAGCGGACGAATAACGGGTTGAAGGATATAATACAGGGCCAGTGCATAATCGCCATGCTCCGTTTTTAGATAAAAGCGGTTTGGGTCATAATCCCGTTCATCGGAAATCAGCGTACCGTCGTCCGGAGGTTTTCTCCTGAAAAACAGAAGCTCTGTTTCA
>SLDN01000108.1 GCA_007125275.1 Bacteroidales bacterium
ACGGCCGGCACGATATACAAAGTAAGAAAGGTAGACAGGATCAAGCCACCGATTACGGCTATACCCATTGACATTCTGCTTTGTGCACCTTCACCAAAGCCCATGGTAAGTGGCATCACCCCAAGGATTGTCGACAAGCTCGTCATCAGGATGGGACGGAACCTGGCAGCAGCAGCATATTTTATGGCTTCCAGGTTTTTCATGCCGGCCTGCTTGCGCTGGTTGGCAAATTCAACCATCAGGATGCCATTTTTCGACACCAACCCTATCAGCATGATGATGCCAATCTGGCTAAAGATGTTCATGGTGATGCCAAAGTACCACATAAAGACCATGGCACCGGTGATGGCCAAAGGCACTGTCATCATCACAATGAAGGGGTCTTTAAAGCTCTCAAACTGTGCTGAAAGCACCAGGAATATCAGTATGATGGCCAGCACAAACGCATACACAAGGCTGGAAGCACTCTCCTGGTAGTCTTTTGAGTCACCGGCCAGTGCTGTTCTGAAAGTTTCGTCGAGCACCTCGTCGGCGATCTTATCCATTTCTGCAATGCCCTCACTGATGGTATATCCGGGCGCGAGGTTTGCTGAGATGGTAGCCGACACAAACCGGTTGTACCGGAAGAGCTGGGGCGGGGCGGTATGCTCCCTGAGCGTTACCAGGTTGTCAAGTTGAACCATGTCGCCGCTGTTGTTGCGCACATAGAGCGATTTCAGGTCAAGGGGCGTATTGCGGTCTTCGCGTCGCAACTCTCCCAATACCTGATATTGCTTGCCGTGCATAAAAAAGTATCCGAAGCGCTGTCCGCTCAATGCCAGCTGCAGTGTTTGCCCGATATTCTGTGTTGAAACGCCAAGCGCATTGGCCTTGTCGCGGTCAATATGAATCTGCATTTCAGGAAGCGTGAAGCGCAGGTTGACGTCAGGCATCTGCAACACGGAATTTTCATTTGCCCTCTCCATGAATTCCGGAATTACCTCCCTGAGCTTTTCGATGCTCTGTGCCTGCAAAACGTATTGCACCGGCCTTCCCGACCGCCTGCCCCCAAAGGTTGACTGCTGGTTTACAAAGGCAATGGCGCGGGTCTTGTCGCGCAAAGCAACTGAAAGACGATCAGCGATCTCCTGCTGAGTGGCCTCTCGTTCATTGGGGTTTTTCAGCATCACGCGCACATTCGACCAGCCACCGAACACCATCGAGGTGATCGATTCACGCTCTGGCACCAGCTCTTCAGTCATTTCAGCGATGTCGTCAATATAGTCGCGCATAAACTCATACGTGGTGCCTTCAGGCGCACGGGCGTTGATGGTCACCATCGACCTGTCTTCCATCGGTGCCATCTCACCGGGAATGTTGGAGTACAGCAAGACCACAAGCCCAACTGCAGCAAACAATATGACAACGGAGAGCCACCGTCTGCGCAGAAATACATCAAGTGAGTTCTTATAAGCATTGTTCATCGCCACAAAGAAGCCCTCAGTGCTATGAAAGAAGCGACCGCGTGTTTTGCGCTG
The DNA here is from genome assembly GCA_007125275.1 of Bacteroidales bacterium. Next base: position 1,518 of record SLDN01000108.1, read on the forward strand.
CTTCAATATCTTTGTAGAAAGCATTGGTGTGAAGCTAAGTGCCACAAACGAGGAGATCAGCACGGCACCGGCAATCACAATGCTGAACTCGCGAAAAAGTCGCCCGGTCTGTCCTTCCAGAAAAACAATAGGGAAAAACACGGCTATCAGGGTGATGGTGGTGGCGATAATAGCAAAAAATATCTCTTTGGAGCCTTCCAGTCCGGCCTGCACCGGCGTCATCCCCTGCTCTATCTTCGCATAGATGTTCTCCATCATCACAATGGCATCGTCCACCACCAGACCGATGGCCAGCACAACGGCCAGCAGGGTTAGCACATTGATTGAAAACCCTGCAGCATACATGATAAAGAATGAGCCAATTAGTGACACAGGGATCACCAGCACAGGTATGATGGTGGTGCGCCAGTCACGCAAAAACAGAAAGATGATGATGGTTACCAGTATGAAGGCAATAAAAATCGTATTTCTCACCTCCTTGATGGAAGAGCGGATGTATTCGGTGTTGTCGAAGCCTATGCTGATGCTGACATCGTCAGGCAGGTCGCGTTTGATCATCTCGAGTCTGCGGTAAACCTCATCCGCGATTTCGATGTGGTTTGAGCCGGGTTGCGGCACGATGGCTGTTCCGGCAATGGGCACGCCATCACGACGCACGATGCCGCGGATATCCTCAGGTCCGAGTTCAGCCCTGCCGACATCCCTGAAGCGCACCACGCGGCCGCCTTGTTCGCTGATGATCATGTTGTTGAACTCTTCAGGCGTCGACATCAGACCCAGTGTCCTGATCGTCAACTGCACCGTATTGCCTTCAATTTGCCCTGACGGGAGCTCTACATTTTCCCTCTGCAGTGCATTGCGCACATCCAAAGGGGTGAGACTATAGCCTGCCAGCTTGGCCGGGTCGAGCCACAGACGCATCGCATAGCGCTTCTGTCCCCAGATATGTATACCACTGACCCCGTCAATAGTTTGCAGCTGCTCCCTGAGCGTCAGCTCGGCAATTTCAGATATTTCAAGCTGTGAACGTGTTTCACTCTCAACGGTTACGAACATGATCGGGCTGGCATCGGCATCAGCCTTTGATACGATGGGAGGGTCAACGTCCCTGGGCAGCATGCGCTGTGCCTGGGCAACCTTGTCGCGCACGTCATTGGCAGCTGTTTCCATATCGACGGTCAGCTCAAACTCAACGGTGATGTTGCTGCGCCCCTGGCGGCTGACACTGGTAAGCGTCCTGATGCCCGGCACAGCATTGATGGCCTGTTCCAGTGGCTCGGTGATTTGGGTTTCAATTACATCAGAGTTAGCCCCGGGGTAGCTTGTCCTAACCGAGATAACAGGCGGATCTACACTGGGGAACTCCCTTACGCCAAGGTAGGTCATCCCAATCAAACCAAACAGGACGATCACGATCACAAAAACCGTGGATAGTACCGGGCGCTGTATACTTAATGATGCTAAACTCATTTTCTAAGACTTATATGTTTTCCAATTCGACTGATAAGCCCTGGCGCAACTGCAACACACCGGTAACCAGCAGGGTATCACCAAACGACAGGCCCTGAAGTATTTGCACCCTGTCTTCTGTACGCAAGCCGGTTTGCACATAGATTGGATGTGCGCGCCCCGAACGATAAACAAACACCCTGTCACCTTCCATCTCCGGGATAAGCGATTCAGAAGGAATGGCTATTGCATCATGGGTTTCAGACAGCTGCATGGTGATGGAGGCAAAGCGGCCGGGGTTCAATTCAACCTCTTTGTTGTCGTAAAGAGCGCGCACCCTGATCGTACGTGTTCGCTCATCCACCATCGGGTCAACGGCATACACATTGGCATGCAAGGGGTCCAGTATGCCATCTATGCGAAATCTGATGGGAAATCCCGGCGTTATCTCGCCGGCATAACGCTCCGGCACAGAGAACTCTATCTTCAGCGGTTGTGTCTTTATCAGCCTTGCCAAACGGATATTGGGAGAGGCAAAGCTACCTTCGCTGAGGTAACGCAAGCCTACAATGCCATCAAAGGGCGCGCGCACCTCCGTTTCAGCTATCCGGGCTTTCAGCAGCTCAATGTCTGCATCGAGGGTTTCAAGCTCAGTAACGGCCTGATCATAAGCCTCCTGGCTAATGGCATCGCGTTCCAGCAGCGAGCGCTGACGGAATTCGCGTTCTACCAAAAGCCTGCGCTGCGCCTGCAGTTTCTGGAGCTGCGCCTGCAAATGCCTGTCGTTCATCTTGGCCAGCAGGTCACCTTCCTCCACATGGCTGCCCTCTTCAAAATAGATCCCTACCACCTTGCCGCTGGTTTCAAACGACAGGTCAACATCCTCATCAGGCAAAAGGCTGCCGGTACTCCGAACCTCCTGCTGCAAGGAAGTGGGTGTAATGATATATCCGCTGACCATCAGCGGCGGACGCTGTCGCGGCTGAAACGACTGTTCAGCCGATGCCCCGCCGGAGAACAAAGGCCTCACCTTTGGATACGCTATGATGCCAATCAATAAAAGCAACAAGCCTGTGTTTACAATAAATCGGGCATTCTTGTTCATCTGTTTATATTTATGTTTGACAGGTCAAGCCCTGTCATTGCGTTGGTTTTTACTTCGACTTCGCTCAGGGTGACAGATATTGACTATGGAAAATAATAGCCTGTTTTTATAAAAAAATAATCAGGATTTTTTTCATGGCAATATTCCAAGTCAATGATCAAAGTAAGATTCCTAACAACGAACCCCCTGTGATTGTTTTATAAGAAAATGATTCGCAGTTTCCTTATTATCAGAATGAAAAACC
>SLDN01000206.1 GCA_007125275.1 Bacteroidales bacterium
CACAGATGAACGGGATCGCCGTATTTAGTGATGACATCCGCGACGGAATCCGCGGTCACTGGATGCATAACGAAGACCCGGGCTTCATGGCCGGCCGCGAAGGCCTGAAGGAAAGCATCAAGTTTGGGGTCGTGGCCTCAACAGAGCATCCTCAGATCGATTATGAAAAAGTGAACTACTCAGATGAACCTTACGCCGACAACCCACTCAAAACCATCACTTATGTAACCTGCCACGATAACCCATGCCTGTGGGATAAAATCGTTTATACCTGCATGGATTGCAGCAAACAGGAAAAACTCGATGTTCAAAAACTAGCCAATGCCATCGTGCTGACATCCCAGGGTGTTGCCTTCCTCCACGCAGGTGAAGAGATCGTCAGAACCAAGTTTGGCGAACACAACACATATAATCTGCCTGACTCCATCAACCAGCTCGTATGGAGCAACAAAGCCGAATATTACAGCGTGTTTGAGTTTTACCGCGATATGATCGCACTGCGCAAAAACCACCCTGCATTTCGTATGTCCACAACAGAAATGATTCAGAAGCATCTCAGCTTCCTCCCGACCGGCAACGAACTGCTCGTTGGCTTTCATATTGGCGATCATGCCAATGGCGACGACTGGAAAGATATCGTTGTGTATTATAATGCCAATGGCCACGACACAAGCGTTGATCTGCCCGAAGGCAAATGGCGTGTAGTGGCCACCAAATATGGCATTGATGAGAATGGCGTAAACACGCCGGGTTACGATGGGGTTTTCGAAGACAACGCAAAGATACCTGCCAGATCAATCATCATACTGGCGGATTTGGCCAGTGTAGCCGGGCGCTAAGACGTATCTAGTAATTCAACAGATCGGTGGCCGCCTGATGGATTTTCTTCACTGAGGGCAAAATCGCTGCTTCCAGGTTTTTATGAAAACCTACGGGCGTAAAGGTACTGCCAACACGTTTCACGGGAGCATCAAGATATTCGAACCCAAACTCAGCAATCTGCGAAACCAGCTCACCGCCAAAACCACCAAAAACCTTGTCTTCATGAACGACAAGCGCTTTGTTTGTTTTCCTGACTGACTGCAGAATGGTTTCTGAATCCAGGGGTATAAGTGAGCGAATATCAATGACCTCGATTTCTTTGCCTGTCTCCCTGGCTATCTCATCTGCGACCTGCAAGCACATATGTGTCGTATTGCCATAGGTGATGATGGACAGATCTTTCCCAGCACGGCGAACTCTTGCTTTCCCGAATGGTACTTCATAATCATCAGGTACGACCGTTTCGGCCTGTTTCGCGTTGTAAAGTGCTTTGGGCTCAAGGAATAAGGTTGGCCCTTTCGAACGCATGGATGTACGCAGCAATCCGGCAGCATCATCAGCAAAAGAAGGATAAACAACCCTGATTCCCGGGAAAGTAGCCAAGGCACCCTCTGTGCTTTGTGAGTGATACAAGCCGCCACCGATATATCCGCCGGAAGCAAGACGAATGGTCACATTCGGTATAAATTTACCATTGGAACGCCAGTAATCGTGGGTCATCTCAACGTATTGCTCCATGGCCGGCCAGAAATAATCGGCAAACTCTGCACCTTCGATCACTATGCGGATCTTCTCGTCGAAGCGGCTCATCCCGTTGGCAGTGCCTACGATGTAATCCTCAGCAATGGGCGCATTGAAAACACGTTCGATGCCAAACTCCTGCTGCATGCCCTTGGTGACGTTAAAAATACCGCCTTTTTCCTTGTATGCAACATCCTGTCCCCAGATATATGTGTCAGGGTTATAACGGAACTCCGCCTTCAGCGTCTCATTTAATGCGGTGATCATTTTTATTTTTTCACCTTCCTGCGAATGCGTGCCATCCGGATATTTTTCCGCTTTGTAGGGTTCAGGAATCACAAAATCATGGATGCTGTCAGGGGATGGATCAGGAGCAAGCATGGCTTTTTTATGTGCCTCTTTGATGACCTTATCTGTATCTTTTTCTACGGCCTCAAAATCCTTATCGGTGTAAATATTGTTTGCTTTCAGCAACTTGCGAAACTTTGGCAATGGATCATGTGCTTTCACGCAATGCAACTCCCGGTCATCCCGATATAAGTCATGACGATCACTGTTTGAGTGCGAGCCAATGCGCACCACGCTGGCGTGCACAATTACAGGCTCGCTTTTCTCCAACGCATGCTCACGTGCCTCGTGCATGGCATTCATGGAAGCCAGTACATCTTTTCCATCAACATGTATGATTCGCAGGTTTTTGAACCCGCTGAAGTTATCGGCGGCCTTGCGATTGGCTGTCTGGTCCTTTTTGGGAACTGAGATCCCATAACCGTTATCCTGAAACACAAAAATCACCGGCAGCTTTTCATTGCTCGCTCCATTAATGGCTTCATAAACATATCCTTCAGAAACGGATGACTCTCCCTGCGAGCTGATGGCCACCCCCTTGTGACCATATTTCTTCATGGCTCTGGCCACACCTACAGCATGCAGTGTATGATTTCCGGTTGCAGACGACACATTGTGAATGTTCCAGTCAGGCTTGGCAAAGTGGTTCGACATATGCCTGCCACCGCTGGCAAGATCTGTGGCCTTCGAAATGCCATTCAGTATGATTTCTTCGACCGTAATGCCGGCCGAGAGTGCGGTGAGCATATCGCGATAATACGGGAATAAATGGTCCGTTTCGCGGTCAAAAACCTGACCAATGGCAAGCTGAATGGCATCGTGCCCGGCAAAAGGCGCATGGTAAGACCACCCAAGGGCCTGCTTAAGGTAATTAGGGGCTTTCTCATCAAGCTTTCTTCCCAGCACCATTAAGTGATACCAGTATTTTGCCTTTTCTATATCAAGATGATCAATTGTATACTTGCTGTTTATGCTTTCTGTTGCTTTTATTTTTTCCTTAGTTGTTGTCATGTCAATTCGTTTTAATTATCAGAACAAAAACAGAACAACGCAATCTGATGTTTTGTTCGGAAGCACCGGAAAGCTGCCATGAACGCGGTGTTCGGAGTCAGGTCTTCTATTGTGAATACTATGCAAGGCAGCCTAAATCGTTGTTTTGATTGCTTTAGGTATCATATCAATGATATCGCCGGCGATCAATCCTTCAAAACCCTTCCTGTTGGCGGCAAGATCGCCGGCCCGGCCATGCAGGTACACACCCAGTAAGCAGCTATGCAAGGGCGAATAATTCTGTGCCAGCCAGCCCAGTATCATTCCGGTGAGCACATCGCCACTGCCGCCCGTGGCCATGCCCGGGTTGCCGGTGGAGTTGAAGAAACAGCGGCCATCAGGACAAACAACAACGGTATGCGCACCCTTCAAAACAATGTGAACCTGAAACCTGTGCGCCAGTTCCATGGCTTTTTCAAGACGGTCATGTTCATCAGTGGTTTTGCCGGCCAGACGATCAAACTCACCCGGATGAGGTGTGAAAATTGATCCTTTAGGAAGAAACCCGCACCAGGTAAGATTGTCTGCCAAAATATTCAGCGCATCGGCATCCAGCACCATCGGTACGGTTGTATTTTGTATCAACAGCTTTAAGGTCCGGGCTGTTTGATCATGCGTGCCAAGACCCGGGCCCACACCTATGGCATTAAAATTTTCAAGATTGCTCAGGCCGGAAACAATCTGCGGGTGATCATCTGCTATGCACATAGCCTCAGGAACGGCAGTTTGTAAAATCTGGTATGCGGAGTTAGGGATTTGGACAGTCAGCAGTCCTGCCCCACTGCGCAAAACAGCCCTGGCAGCCAAAACAGCCGCCCCCGACTTGCCATAACTGCCGGCCACCAGGTAAGCATGGCCAAAGTGACCCTTATGCGCAAACTTGCGCCGCGGACGATATAATGTCCTGACGTCAGAGGCCTGCAAAAGGTGGTTTTTGGTGTCCGCTTTGCGGATTGCTTCAGCGTCCAAACCAATATCGAGGATGAACCATTGGCCAATATATTGGTCATTGGAGGCGAACATAAACGCCAGTTTCGGCACCTGAAAAGTCAGCGTGTAATCAGCCTTGATGATATGCTTGTGGTTGTTTTCGCGATTGTCCTCGCAAAACAAACCGCTGGGAAAATCAATCGCCACCACCATTGCATTGGCAGCATTAATGTGCATGACCAACCTAGCCAACAAGCCTTCAAGCGGACGTGTCAGACCACTGCCCAGCATCGCATCTACAACCAGATCTGCGGGATCAATAGCGGGCATTGCATCACCATCTGCAATTGTCTCAAGATGCAGGTTCTTTATTCCTTGCAGCCGCTTTTCGTTGATGGCAAAATCTTCAGAGGGGCGATCG
>SLDN01000173.1 GCA_007125275.1 Bacteroidales bacterium
ACCAGGTGGAAGGCGTACTTAAGAAACGGCGCAGAACCACGGTGGATGTTACGGGCTTGTCGCCGGGCAGGCTCGACGTCACCGTGAGCTTCTGGATTGACAACTTTGGGGCCAGGGCGCGAGATGAAAAGATCCGGTCGGAGGTGATCCTGCAGGTACGCAAAGCGATTGATGCGGGGCTGGGAACGGAGTAAAGCCTGTGTGCTTATTAGCGATTCACATTGAATGAACTTGAGACAGGAGAACTGTTTTAATGATGCTGCAGGTTGATTATCTAAATATTAAAGACAGCAGATTCCTGCAGAAACCGTAATCCACATCGAGGTCATCATCAAGGCATCGGTATGCAACGAGGTATTTACAGTCAACAGAGCCTCCAAACCATTCAAAAGCATCATCCAGCCCATAGGAGCATTGGACATACTCAATGACTGTACCTTTGCCTACACTCCCCATCGTAAGAGAGTTTACCTCTTCGTTAGGATTTATCGGAATGCCAGCATATTCAATCCTTACATAACGTATTACACCAGATGATTCAGAAACATCGTCAAGTGCAACGTTACCACCATGCCAACCACCATATCCGCCTTCCAGCTGGATATCAGCCCCCTGGTGGCAACTACACGGCCACAAACAACCAAACCACCCCAGTCGCCAGGTAAACAAACTCCCAGCAAGAGCGAGCCAATCCTGACTGATTTTTGATTTTCCTGATTTTTCATGTTTATAGAATGTTTTTGGTTAATGACTTGGGGTTGCTTTTGTTTCAACATGCAAAAATATTTCTACTATGTGTCTTTTGCATTTAATTAGAATTAAGTTTTTATTAATGCTTCGAAATAACACCTAACAGTCAGTTTAGTAAGGTTTTATCCTTAATCAAAAGTTAACAGTAAGCCATCATTTTCTTAATAAACAATACTTACCTTGCGAAGTATTACAGCGAATAAATGCAAGCAGTTATCATTGAAAAAAACAGGATGCTTCACGAACGACATACAATATTATTGGTTGACGACGAAACGGATATCCTTACCTTCCTCGGTTATAATCTTATAAAAGAAGGCTTTCGTGTGCTTTTTGCCAGCAATGGCCGTGACGCCATAGAAACAGCGCAAAAATTTCATCCAAACCTTATCCTTTTGGATGTGATGATGCCGGAGCTTGATGGGATCGAAACCTGTCAACGCATCAGAAATATTCCGGAATTGTCAGATACGATCATCGCATTTCTGTCCGCACGTAGTCAAATGCATGCACAAATGGCGGGTTATGATGCCGGCGGCGACGACTACATTTGCAAGCCCATACAGCTGAAAGAGCTTGTAAAACGTATCAAAAACCTTTTAAATAATAAGATAAATCTTGCCACGTCAAACTGAAATTTAAACCGATGAAAGCACTCAAAAAACAGATCCTTTTAACAATTATTCCTGTTCTGACAATGCTTCTGCTCGCAGTTGCCTGCGAGTACGTGAACCGGGACAAACTTCCTGCACCAAAGCATCTGCGGGTAATCTGGACAGAAAACCCCATGGAACATGCCATTATTTCATGGACATCACTTTTTGACAGCAAGCAAAATATTGTATATTTTGACACCGTCAGCAGGGGCGGGTTGCCGGCAAAGTATGCCTTTGAATCATCTTCGGTCCGAAGTGGCAAGGTCACCATGAAACCGATGGATCATGAAGAAGGGGTTCCGGAAGGCTATTACCATCACACACAACTTCACAATCTTTTACCCGGCACGACCTATTATTTCATGGTTGAAAACGATGGTTCATTTTCAAAGGAATATCACTTTATAACCGCCCCTCAAGCGTCAGGGAATATCCGTTTACTGGCCGGGGGAGATTCGAGGTTGGGAGGCGAAAGACCCAGGTATGCCGGCCGCACACCGCATTTGGAGCGTCAGCGTTTAAAGACCCTCATTGGAGAGCTGGTAGAGCAATATCCTGACATCTATGCTTTTGTTCATGGTGCTGATTATGGCACAACAGCTGATTGGCGTCACCTCTATTGGTATTTTGAAGACCTGCAACTGGCCACCACCAGCGAAGGGCGAATACTTCCCCTGATCATCTCCATGGGAAACCACGACACCGAAATGGGCTTTTTTGAAAATTTTTACCTTGGTGATGAAATCAATGGCCGCACAGCATTCAACTATTATTACACATCCAGGATAGGCCCTGAACTTTCACTGATCACTCTGAATACCGAAATATCGCTCGGTGGGATGCAATACCACTGGCTCCGGGATGAATTGCCCGCTGTCCGCGATAGTAGCCGCTGGCTCCTGGTCAATTACCACAAACCGGCTTTTCCTGCTGCAAAAGATCCCGATGATTATCGTTTTGCACGTGTAAGGGAATACTGGGTGCCACTATTTGACCGGTACCGCCCCAACCTGGTAATCGAATCAGACGGACACTGCCTGAAACGCACCCTTCCGATCCTCAACGGTCAAATTGACCCGGCAGGTATCGTATACATTGGTGAGGGCGGCCTGGGCGCTCCATTGCGTGAACCAGATATGAGCAGGTGGTTCATGCAAGGGGGGGTTGGCGCCAAAGCATACCATGTATGGATGATCAATGTAGAAAAAGAGGTAATAGAATTGCAAGCTATTGGCATGGATGGAGAGTTGCTGGATCAGCATACGTTGAATAACCGCCACTAAAAGAAGCACAAACACCTCGTTATTGCTGGTCTTCCTTTTCCTCTTCGAACGGTTCGCACTTGTCCATGGTGATGTTCAGGTAGCCAAAGGCCAATACAATGATGGAGGTGATCCAGCATAATACAGCATAGGGGGCATAAGCGGTTACAGACACCCCAATGGCGGCATATACAAACACGCCGCTGCTGTTCCAGGGGATGAGGGGTGCTGTCAATGTACCGCCGGCCTCGAGCGTTCGTGTCAGGTTCTTTAGCTTGAGATGCTTGTCGCGGTAACTCTCTTCAAACATCTGTCCGGGCAAGATTACTGCCAGATATTGATTGGCCCCGAAAAGATTCACAAAAATCGATGTGCCGAGTACCGTGGCAGTCAGGTTGCCAACAGTGTTGACAAGCCGGGACAGCACCAGCACCAGACTGTGCAACATGCCGGTAGAATCCATGATCCCTCCGAGGGTAAGTGATATCAGCGCCAGGGCCACCACCCCATACATACTCTCCATCCCGCCTCTGGAAAACAAGGCGTCCATCTCATCCTGCCCGGTGCCCATCACAAAGCCCTGGTGTATGCTTTCAAAAAGCGTGGATACGCTTCCTCCCTGCACAAAGACAAAGGCTGCTCCACCAAGTATCAGTCCTGACAACAGACTGGGTATGGCAGGTACTTTCTTGATGATCAAAAAGATGACGACTAGCGGCGGAACAAACAACCAGATACTCAGGTTGAAATGCTCCTGAATATAAGCAGTATAAGCTGACACATCGCCGCTGCCATCGTTATTGGCAGAGGCGACAAAACCCATGATGGTAAAAACAATCAGCGAAATACCCAGGGCAGGCAATGTGGTGTACAACATATGCCGGACATGGTCGTACAGGTTGACGCCCAGCACTGAAGGTGTTAAATTTGTGGAATCGGACATGGGCGAGAGCTTGTCGCCGAAAAATGCCCCCGAAACGATGGCACCTGCAGTCATGGGCAAGGGAATGCCCAGTCCTTCGCTCACGCCGATGGCCGCCACCCCGATTGTTCCGATGGTGGACCACGAACTACCGGTGATCAGGGACATAAAGGCAGAGAACAGCAAAATCAGCGGCAGGAACCAGCGCGCCACAAAAAATTCGAACCCGTAATACATCAGGGCCGGCACAATGCCGCTGGCGATCCATACGGCAATCAACATGCCAATGACCAGCAGGATCATGATGGAGGGAATGGTACGGGCAACGGAGTGTTTGAAGCCTTCCTTGATGGTTTTCCATGAAAAGCCATGCCAGAATGCGCACAAACCGGCTGTGGCCGCGCCAATTAAAAGCGCAAAATGCGGCTGCGCATCTATAACAAATACGGAATGCATTAGCAGCGCAGCGGTCACTGCAATAGGGATGAGTGCAAGCCAAACAGGTGGGGTGGGAATGTCATCACGTTTGAACATAAACCGGAAATATTATTTACAAACTGATCAGAAAACATCAAATATAATAAATTTCTTGATTTTTTTGTATATTTATGAACGATTTGTCAGCATTAACTTCTCAAGACAAATGCAATCACATGAAACACGCCAGGCATTTTTTCTGCATTCCACTTTTCATAATCGCTATGCAAGTCG
>SLDN01000040.1 GCA_007125275.1 Bacteroidales bacterium
GGTGTGGGAGCGTGTCGCCTTTCTTTTACCGATATTTCGTCCCTAACGGGACTAGGTGTGGGAGCGTGTCGCCTTTCTTTTACCGATATTTCGTCCCTAACGGGACTGGGTGTGGGTGTGTATCACTTTGTTTTTACCGATATTGCGTCATTGTTTTTTGTGTCGAAATAGCGGTAACCTTCCCGGCAAAAAAGTCGTTCGCATGTCAAAAATACATAAAAGCAACACACGGGTTTACAGACAATTTATCGCCTGCATGCAATGGCGCCATGGCGAGCATAAGCATATCCGCCCACAAGCACCATCACAAAAACCAGGAAAATGGCAAAACGCATGCTTCCGGTCAGTATCAACCAAATCGTAAGCACGTTGACAAGCAGTTGCACCAGCGCATAAGCAAGTGAAACAATGAGATGGGAATGCTTCCTCCTGTCAACCAAGAGGTGGTGCAGATGCAGGCGATGCGCTTCCAGCGGATTCTTCTTCTTACGCAATCGGACAATGATGGTGTAAATCGTATCTATGGCATAGGTGGCGATAAACAATATCCAGTAAAAATTTGCTGTTCCCAGCATTAGATGTATCAACAGCCAGGCCACGATGAATGAAATGCTGATGCTGCCAACGTCTCCCGCAAACACCAGCGCATGCCTCCGGCCATTGAAAACAGCAAATATTATCATGCTGATAAAAAGCAAGCCGATAAGTGTTCCGGGGAAAAACGATGCAATATTCCCACCGGAGTCCGGCGGGGTAATAGCGGGCAATAATTCTCCGGCATGGTTCAAAAACAAAAAGCTGGCAAGCGTTCCCAGATGGTAAAAAGCAGTCATCCCGTTAATGCCATCCATAAAATTTCCTGCATTAACGTATCCGACAACAAGCAACCAGGCCGTAATGACCCAGTACCACTGCATTTCAAACACGCCGGAGGAGATCAAAAGCAGCCCGGCCGCTACAAAATGCACATAAACACGAATAGCGGCTTTTATGCCGGTAATGTCGTCTAAAAAACTTATGGCGCTGATAAGCAAGAGTCCGGCAATTAGCCAGACATACTGCTGGTCATAAAAGGCGAACCAAAGCAGAACGGTGGCGGGAAAAAGAATGCCTCCACCAATGATCGTAGGTTGTTGGTGGGAGCTTCGGGTATTCGGATAATCCAGGATCTTAAAATGACGGGCAATGAAGTAGTACGCGAGAAATAAGGCACCCAGAACCACCGTCCATATCCCATATTTTAACAGCAAGACAAACCAATCATCAGAAACGAAAGCCATAAGATTACTTTTTCAATCCCTTTTCCAGAAATCACTGTACAACAACTCATTGCTTTTCCAGCTCCTCCACCTTGCCATGCCAGATGGCCATCTGGTTATTCAGCTGAGAGAAGCCTGAAACCAGGCCGAATGCGACAAGTATCACTATGACTGACAATGTGATGGAAAAATATGACCCAAAAACAAGGGCCAGGGCCAATATCAGTATGGCAATGGACACGATAATTGCAGTTGCAAACTTATGATTGACTCCAAAGTTCAAAATCAGATGATGCAGGTGCGTTTTATCAGGTCTGAAGGGGCTGTAGCCTGTTTTTATCCTCCGGCGAAACACGCGCAATGCATCTATGACAGGCAATGCCAGAATACCCAGGACCGTAGCCAGGGTATAACGCATGTAGCCTGCAAGCTGGGCTTGCTGCAAGAGCATGATGGCCGAAACAACCAGGATATAACCCAGCACCAGTGAGCCGGCATCCCCCATAAATACCTTCTTGTCTTTGCTCAGGTTGAAACGTAAAAAGCCTAACAGAGCCCCGGTGATGGCGACAAAGAACACGACAAGGAACATTTGATTGAGCAGCAAGGCGATCACCGAAAAAGCAACGAAACCAAATATTGCCAGTCCGGCGGCCAGACCATCTATCCCATCGGTCAGGTTAAAAGCATTCACCACACCTGCTACAACCACCAGTGTTAAAAAGAATTGCAGAAACTCCGGAATATCATAAATCCCCAAAACACCATAAAGTGAGTCAATCCGGATGCCGGAGGCAAACACATAATAGGCCAGGGCGAGTTGAATCGCCAGTTTATAGATGGCACGCACATCAATTCTGTCATCGATAACGCCGACCAGCAAAAGGATGGCGGCACCTGCCAGCAGTGGGTATAACTCGTTGAAGTTGTTAATGATCTCCGTATTGATCAGTATGGCGATCACAGATGAGACAAACACCGTGGCACCTCCCACCAGGGGAACCGGCGTATAATGGACTTTGCGCGCATTGGGCTTGTCAACCAAGCCAAACCTGATGGCCAGCGACCGGAATACCGGCATCAAAACCAGCACCAGAACAACGGCCAGGAAAAATACGATCATCAAATCAAAATAGGTGCCCATTTTCTCATCTATTAGCGTTTCTCAAAAAATGATTGCTGATGCTTGAGATGCCCAAGTCCCATCTCCAACAGCTTATCATCGGATAGTTTGGCAAATTTCGGGTTGACGGCAACCTTACCCGTTGCCATCAGGGCTTCATTGAAGATCCCGGCATATAAGTTCGCGATGCGCGACCAGCTATAACGGCGGGCGGCAACTTCCTGCATTTGCTCACCAATGCTTTTCAGCCTTGATGCTCCGGTCGACCCAATCAACTGCTCCAACTCCCGGGAGTTGCTGAAATACAATGCCTTATTCTGCGTGGTGGTCTTGTTGTAGCTGATATTGTAGGCCATAACAGGCAGCCCAAGATTCATCGCCTCGACAAGCCCGGGCTCGGTGCCGGCACGTTTGCAGGCATACAAGTAAATCGAAGCATTGCTTTTTATCATCCGGTATACAGACGAATCCCCGGCATATTCCAGGATTTTGATGTTTGGAAACGCCCGGTATTCATCGATTTGTTTTTTTACCGAAGCCCTTTTACAATCATTGCCCACGACAACAAGCACCTTGTCAGGCATCTTTGCGAAAGCATCAAGCACCATCCGGGCATTGCTCTCACCAATGCCATCGATGTCAAGAAATGTATATGGGGTTTTCAGGAATTCAAACTCACGCAAATGTGCTTCCTGTGGTTTTTCTTTTTGAATATGATCGGCGCCATATTCAACAACGCGGCTGAGACTTCCATAGCGAAGCGCTGTATAATCCTGTATGGATTCATTATCGAGGATGTCGATGTGAGAATGCTTAACAGCCTTGCCTTCAGCCCAGAACAGATACCAGCGCGCAGGCTTGCTCCACCTCTCGCGCTTCCATTCGATGCCATTCACAAGGACAACAATTTTCTTTCGGGTCAGAAACTTCACATATGGCAATATCCAGGCACCTGCCACACCCATCACAAACAATATATCAGAAGAAAATACAGCATGCAGAATGGACAAACTGTCATAAAGAATACTCTGAACACCATTGGCACGCAAAGGAACATACTTCAGCCGGGCGCCGTGGTAAGCTTTTTTCCGCTGTGTCCTGCGGTAGTTTTTACCGGAACAATATACCGTAAAATCAAACTGATCATGCAGCTGTGTAACAAGCTGCTCTGCCAGCATCTCAAAGCCACCGTTACCGGCAGGTATCCCGGCAGTTCCAATTATTGCCACACGCTTTTTTCCTGACATACCAACCGGGTTTTGTGACTCGAAAATAATGTGATTTGCCTGTCTAAAAATTAACTTTGATGTCAGATATATTTAAAAATCCGCTTCAGCAAGGAAGGCTTATCCCGCTCCATCATATCTTTAACCGCTACAATACGCGCCAGCACATCCTTGAGCTTTTCCTCTTCATTATCACCTTTCTGGATGTAATCAAATGCACCGTGCTTGAGCGTGTCAACAGCAGGCTTGATGTCCTCCTGTGCCGAGACCATCACAATGAAGATGTTGGAGTCATAGCGTTTGATCTTTTGCAGGACTTCATACCCGCTCAGGTCTTCCATGTTGTAGTCGAGAAATACAACATCTGGTTTTTCCTGTATGTGGTCGAGACAGTCACTGCCATTGCTGAACATGCTGAGGTTTTCAAGACCCAGATTACGAAGATATTGTTCAAGTATATGCAGATAAAAATCATCGTCATCTACAATAAACACTTTTAAATCAGTCATTTGAGATGCATTTAAAGGTTCCGGACTATCACAAAGTTAAACAAATTCAACAATCAGCAATGACAATTAAATGCTTATTTTTGAAAAA
>SLDN01000085.1 GCA_007125275.1 Bacteroidales bacterium
GGTTATCGTGAATACCTGAATACCTTCGTGATGGGTGGCCGGTATCTGGGCGACCAGGTGGATTATGATGAGATCATACCCATGGTGCAGCGCCAGCCCGAACTGCAAAATACACCCGGTGATATGTACAATTACAACAATACCGGCTACGCGCTAATGGCCATGGTCGTGGAGCGACTCACTGAGCAGGATTTTCCGTCTTGGATGAAAGAGAACGTATTCCTTCCACTTGAGATGAACAGCACCCTGGTCCTCAAGCACCGCGGACAGGTAATTCCCGGCAGCGCACAAGGCTATGGCCGCGATGCCGACGAAAACTTCATCAAACTGGCCGACCTCAGCGGATCAATGGGCCCCGGTGGCATTTACAGCACCGCCGAAGACCTCGCAAAGTGGGTTCAGAATTTTTATGAGCCCAAAGTGGGCAGCCCAACGCTGATAGAAAAAATGCAGACCTCTTTTCTGAAAAATGACGGCGACGAGTTAGGATATGGCTTTGGGTTGATGATCGATGAAAAAGACGGACTGAAGAGGGTGTATCACGGCGGTGCCGATATCGCACATAGGTCTGAACTTTATTTGTTTCCCGACATCAAAGGCGCTGTGATCACGCAAAGCAACAACAACCGCTTCCCGGGTAGCGTCGCACTGAGAACGGCAGAGGCTTTCTTTGCTGATGTAATGGATCTTGAAGACAAAGAAGATGTTAACCCGGAAGACTTCGAATATGAGCCGGAAAAGTTCGATGAGCTGGCCGGTCGCTATGAGCTGGAAGCAGCACCGGGCTTCATCCTGGAGTTTACCCGCGAGGGCGACACCCTTTATACACAAGCCACCGGCCAGGGGCGCGTGAACATCTACGCCAGCTCCGACTCAACATTCTATTTGAAAGTTATTGAAGCAAGTGTTACCTTCCATCGCAATGACGATGGCGAGGTGGACGCGATGACCCTCCATCAGAACGGCCACCACCGCGCCAGCCGACTCTGGGAACCCGCCTGGGTGCCTGCGCCGGAAGTGCTGGAAATGTATCTTGGTCGCTACTTCAGCGAAGAGCTCGAAACTTTTTATGAAGTAGCGCGCAATGAGGAAGAAGAGCTTGTACTGCGCCACCGCAGATTCAGCGACATCCCGCTCAAAGCTGAAGCTGAAGACGAATACTCCGGCAGCTTCCCCATCGCCAGTGTACAGTTCATACGCAACGATGAGGGTCTGGTGACCGGCTTCAAAGCATCCAGCGGCCGGTCTTTCGGGATCGTTTTTGAGAAGCAACCGTAAGCCGGAATCTTTTTTCTCCACTCATAAGCGCAAGTGGTGAAATAGTTTGTGCAAATGACTCCTATCGGTTATATTTGTACATACTTTTAAACCAACACCGAAAGCTATGTACAACAAAGCCATTCAAAACATCAGGCCGCTGGAGTTTATGTGGCCTGTCAGCAATCCGTTTATTTTTTGTGTGCATCATCTTGATGACTACCCTGCCGGCAACGAAGAGATGGGGCCTGATGCCTCCCTGGCCGGCCGCTACCTGGGGCAGGATTTCACCCTGAAGGACGGCTGGCGGATGTACCATGGCGAACGTATCCCGGGCTTCCCGGCCCACCCACACCGCGGCTTCGAGACCGTTACCATCGTGCTGGATGGCTTTGTTGACCACTCCGACAGCCACGGCGCTGCCGGCCGTTACGGCATGGGCGATGTGCAGTGGATGACTGCCGGTGCAGGGCTGCAACACTGCGAGATGTTTCCGCTGCGCAACAAAGACAAGGGCAACCGCCTGGAGCTCTTTCAGATATGGCTTAACCTTCCAAAGAAAGACAAGTTTGCCAACCCGCATTTCAAAATGCTTTGGGCAGAAAGCATCCCCAACGTTTCCGCTCAGGATGACCAGGGCCTGAAAACGACCATCAAGGTGTTTGCCGGTCGTTATGGTGATGCCGAAGCACCCTCCCCAGCGCCTGAATCCTGGGCCGCCGATCCGGCCAACGGCGTGAATATATGGACCATACAAATGCAAAAAGGGGCGCACTGGAAACTCCCTGCCGACGCACAGGAGCTACACAGGATGCTCTATTTCTATAAAGGTAAAGGCCTCCGTGTGGCCGGCATCGACATCTCACCGGGAAACGCACTGGAGCTGCTGGCCGACCAGGACGTGATCATCGAAGCAACCAACGACGATGCCTTCCTGCTCTTCATGCAGGGCATGCCCATCAACGAACCGGTGGTGCAGCACGGCCCCTTCGTGATGAACACCGCCGAAGAGATCCACCAGGCCATCTCCGACTACCGTCAAACACAGTTTGGCGGTTGGCCCTGGGACAATTACGACCATGTGCATCCATACGGGAAAGGACGTTTTGCAAAATATGCCAACGGCAAGACCGAAGCGCCCGGTGACCATACAAACACTGGCCACCGGGCATAAAGGATCTTAAACACGCCACCACCCAATCCTTTCTCTAGCAAAACTTTGCCTTTTTGTGGCCCTTCTCCTAAACTGCAACAGCATCGGAAATGTCGTTTTTTCAGGAACCACCAATCCGACAGACAAGGTATTTCCATGTTTTGTATTC
Source organism: Bacteroidales bacterium (assembly GCA_007125275.1). Next base: position 2,580 of record SLDN01000085.1, read on the forward strand.
TTCTTTTCCCCGGTGGCGAAAACATAAACATCACTGCTGCACATAATCCGGAATATGGCTTGCCGGCAAAAATATGTATCTTTGAGGCTCCGAATTATAAGCGATTTACTATGAAATATTGTTTCTTGATTAGAATTTTCCCTGTATTTTTCAGCATTATTCTGCTGGCATCCTGTGCCACAAATGAAGAACGCATTGAGCGCAAAGCCGCGGCAATACACGCTGAGGTGTTGACCCTCGACAGTCACGTTGACACCCCTTTGATGCTGCAACGCGACGGCTGGGACATCAGCGAGCGCAACGATGCCCGTGACCGCGGCGGAAAACTTGACTTCCCCCGGATGGAAGAGGGAGGACTCGACGCCGTCTTTTTCGCCGTGTTTTTAGGGCAGGGTGCGCTCACGCCGGAAGGCTATGAAGTGGCACACCAACGTGCTATCGCCATATTTGATGACATCCACGAGGCGATAAACGAAAACCCTGATGCTGCCGGGCTGGCACTCACCGCCGAGGATGCTTACCGCCTGAGCAGCGAAGGTCGCCGGGCCATTTATATCGGCAACGAAAACGGATACCCCATCGGCAAAGACCTGAGCCTTTTGCAAACCTATTATGATATGGGCAGCAGGTATATGGGCCTGTCACACTCAAGACACAACCAGATATGCGACTCATCCACCGACAGCAACCTGCCCTTGCACAACGGCCTTTCCGAATTTGGTGTCGAGGTGGTCAGAGAGCTTAACCGTCTGGGGATGATGGTGGACGTCAGCCATATCTCTGATAAAGCCTTTTATGATGTACTTGAAGTAACAAAGGCACCTGTGATCGCCTCCCACTCGAATGCCCGTGCTGTATGTGACCATCCGCGCAATCTCGACGACGACATGCTGCTGGCCTTAGCTGAAAATGGAGGTGTGCTGCAGCTGTGTATCCTGAGTGCTTACGTGAAAGAGATGGAGCCCAACGCAGAGCGGCAGGCGGCCTTCGCGGCCCTGCGGGAAAAATGGAACAATTTTCAGGATCTTACTGACGAAGAGATGGATCAGGCGCGCAGTGAATGGTGGGAGACCAACAGCAAATACCCCGCACCTCTGGCAACCGTGGCCGACCTGGTGGATCATGTCGACCACGTCGTTGACCTCATCGGCATCGATTACGTTGGCATTGGCACCGATTTCGACGGTGGCGGCGACCTTGAAGACTGCTACGATGTGTCAGAACTTGGCAACATCACCGTTGAGCTGGTGCATCGCGGCTATTCAAAAGAAGACATCGAAAAAATCTGGTCAGGCAACTTTATGCGCGTATTTCGGGAAACGGAGGCCCTGGCCAAGCAGCTACAGCTTGAAGCATCTGCATTGTAAGAAACAAAACGCCCGAAATAAAAGCAATACAGGCATCAACGAATAGAGGCACCCAGCTGCGTTGTGTATGCCTTCGCCAACTTACCCATGATCTTGTCAGTCTCTTTGTCGGTTAAGGTTTTATCGGCCTGAAAAACAAAGCTCACTGCATAGGACTTCTTGTCTTTGCCCAGCTTCTCATCCTGATACACGTCAAAAAGGTTAACCTTCTGAAGCATTTTCTTTTCGGTGTTGAAAGCGATGGCTTCTATTTCCGAAAAGCTGATGCCGGTGTCGAGCAACAGGGCCAGATCGCGACGCACGGCGGGGAATTTTGGCACCTCCTCATAGCTGAGTTTATGGCGGGCAGCAAGCTGTATGACCTTTTCCCACTCCAGACTTCCATAAAACACATCCTGCTTGATGTCGAACCCTTTCAATACAGGCGTGGCCAGCTTGCCCAGCCTGGCAATGGTTTGCCCCCTGACCTCAATAAGCAGCTCGAAGGCAAAAGGATAGTCGCCGGTTAACTGTTTGGTGTTCAGCATTTTTTCCGATATCCCCATGCGTTTAAGTATGTTATAAACGGCATCTTTCAGGTCAAAAAAACTATGCCTTGATTCCGGCGTATGCCAGGTTTCGGGTTGTGCCCTGCCGGTCATAAACAATTCGAGCAGCATGCGTTCGGGGTAGCGCTCAAGCACATCATCACCAGCATTTTGGTGGTGCCTGTACACATTGCCAAACTCATACAGCTTCATATCCTGTACTTTGCGGTTCAGGTTATGGGCTACACTTTCAAGTCCGCCGAACAAAAGGGTTTGACGCAACACGTTGAGGTCCTGGCTCAAGGGGTTCAGGATGTGAACCAGGGTGTCGCCATCAAAAGCATCGTGCTGATAATATGCTTCTTTTGTGAGGGAGTTGTTCATGATCTCATTAAAGCCCCTCGCCGACAGCATGTCCGATATGTTATTCTGCATCAGCTCCTTGTCCGGCTTGGGCGAAATAACAATGGATGAGTGCATCTTGTGTGGGATATCCACATTGTTGTAACCGTAGATGCGCAATATCTCTTCCACCACATCGGCAGGACGGGTCACGTCCACACGATACAGAGGCACAGAGATCCTGAAGCTGTCGTCTTTGACATCAAGTATTTCAAAGTCAAGGTCTTCAAGGATAGATTGTATTTCCTGCACCGGGATCTCTTTGCCAATAAGCTGATGTACAAGGAAGAGTTGCAAGTCAATGTTCAGGGGTTCGGGTTTTCGGGCAATCACATCATCGATGTCGGATGAGATTTGTCCGCCGGCTACTTCCTTGATCAGCATGGCGGCCCGCTTTAAGGCATAGGTGGTGATCTCAAAGTCGGAGCCCCGCTCAAAGCGGAAGGATGCTTCTGTTTTGATGCCGTGACGCTTGGATGACTTTCTGATGGTCACCGGGTCGAAGCAGGCACTTTCGAGAAATACATCTGTGGTTTTTTCGGTAACGCCCGAATCGATGCCACCAAGGATGCCTCCCATACACATGGGCTCTTCAGCATTGCAGATCATCAGGTCATCGCCGCTCAGCTTGATTTCTTCCTCATCGAGGGTAATGAAGGGGGTGTCTTTGGCAGATTTCTTTACGACCACCTTGTTTCCTTTGATGGCCGCCACATCAAAGGCGTGCAGCGGTTGGCCAAGCTCTTGCAGCACAAAGTTGGTTACATCCACCACATTGTTGATGGGTTTGAGGCCAAGTGCTTTGAGTTTTTGCTGCAGCCAGTCGGGCGACTCCTTTACGGTTACACCGCTGATGGTAAGGCTTGAATACCTTGGGCAGGCATCAGCGTCTTCAATCGTTACCGGGATGTGCAGACTTGTGTTGTCCGGAGCAAATCCAGATACGTCAGGCCGGTTCAGGCTGAGTTGTTTTTTTTGTTTCTTATGATTGACAACGGCAACGATATCCCTGGCAACACCAATGTGAGATGCAGCATCGATGCGGTTGGGAGTAAGACCGATCTCAAATACCCAGTCATCCGTAACTTGAAAGAGCTCTGCAGCAGGTACTCCAACCGTTGTGTTGTCAGGCAGCACCATGATGCCATCGTGGGAGTCGCCAAGGCCCAGCTCATCTTCGGCACAAATCATGCCTTGCGACACTTCGCCTCGGATCTTCGCTTTTTTGATCGTCAGTTGGTCTTTTCCAAAGTATAGCGTAGTGCCTTCGACTGCTACCAGCACCTTTTGCCCTTCGGCAACGTTTGGCGCGCCACACACGATGGGCAGCGGTTCATGCTGTCCAACATCTACAAGTGTAAGTGTAAGCTTATCCGCATTTGGGTGTTGCTTACAGGTCAGCACCTGGCCGGTTACGACCCCTATGAGGCCTCCACGAATGGATTCGTAGTGTTCAAGGCCTTCAACCTCAAGACCTGAGTCGGTGAGCAATGCAGAAAGCTCTTCGGGTGTTTCAGTAAAATCAGCATAAGCCCTCAGCCAATTATATGATATCAGCATAAATCAAATCTTTTTAATCAATATGTCCGGCATTCTTAGCGCAGCTCCAGTGCTGCCTCCCCAAGCCAGAACTCATCTGTATACAATGACACGAAGTATGTTCCGGGTTCAAAATCATCGATGCGCTGCCAGGTGAGGCATTTGCTTAGCTGGCTGTTCTGATAGTTGAAGCTGTCTCTTACAGAGAATTGCAAAGTGTCTCCTTCGTGTTCGAATGAATAGGCAGGGTCATCGCTTACGCGCAGGATGCCACCAAAGGGGTCAGCAATGCGCATATAAATATTATAGTCTCCCGGTGGCGCGATGGGGTTTTCGGCTATCAGGAAGCATACCCGGATCTGTTCAACCCTGGAAGCCCTGTCTGTTTCGTGTTCCCTGTCGCGCCCGCGCAGCCTGAACGGGAAAGGATCAATCTGGTAGGCCCGCAAAGTGGACGCGACCTCTACCTTGGTCTCAAGAGCGGCCTTGTCCTGGGTTAACTCTGTGGTGCGCTGCCTGACCAGCTGGATCTCTTCGCGCATCTGGACATTTTCAGCCTTCAACACCCTGTTCTCCGTATATAAACTGTCAATTTCTTTGACATAGTTTTGTGTGACATCTCGCAACAGATTGAGCTGTCGCCTGATGCGGTTATAATCGGCCTGGCGGGCAATCAAACCCTGGATCTCACGGGCATTGGCCTGTATGATGCTGTCTTTGTCAAGCAAGATGCTGTCGTACTCCAGCCTCACCTGATAGTAATCGTCCAGAACCGAGTCCAGCTCAAACTGCAACGACTGGTTCAGCTCAAAGGCGACCTGCCTCTCATGTGTTACCTCCTTCAATGTCTGACGGCCGATAAACCATAACACCGCCAATACAACCACCAATAACCCCAATACCAGGATGGTAATGCGATAGATCAATTCGTTTTTATCCGTTTTTACAGGACTTTTGCTTTCTTGACTTTCCATTTTTCAGTTGGATATGTTGTTAATTGTTTTTTTGAAGCAATCGTTTGGTGAAATGGATGCCATTTAAATGTTAAACGCAGCCATTCTTGGTATTTTATGCAAAAAAAATTGCAACCCGTGGTGTTATAAGCTATCTTTGTTTTAATTTATTCTGAAAGACACTGGTCTTTCAAATCTCGCAAACGAGCTTTTTTCAACCTGCAAATTTAAACAATTTATATGATTCTTAAGCAAGGCATTCATACTCTTTTGGATATCCTGAAAAACTTTGCCGCACTTGCCTACCCGGAAACTTGTTGTGCGTGCGGCACTATGCTGATTACGAATGAAAAGCATCTATGTTTGCATTGTCGGGCATTGTTGCCCAAGACAAGGTTTCATAAAAACCGTGAGAATCAGTTGACAAAGATTTTTTGGGGAAGGCTGCAGATGGAGACCGGCACCTGTCTGTACTATTTCCAAAAGGGTGGAAGGGTGCAACGCTTGATCCATCAGTTCAAGTACAAGGGCAACACGGAGCTTGGGTTTTACCTTGGGCAACTGCTTGGTCGCAGCATCAAGTCATCGCCATACTACCGGGATATTGACTGCATTATTCCGGTACCATTGCATCCCAAAAGGGAGCGGCTAAGGGGCTTCAACCAGAGTGCCGTGATTGCCGGCGGCATTGCTTCCAGTTTATCAGTGCCCTGCCCGACGCACTTGTTGATCAGAAAGGAGTACACCGAAACCCAAACCAGGAAGAACCGCTTCAACCGCTGGCAAAATGTGGCTGATGTTTTTGATACACCTGAACCGGAAGCATTGATCAACAAGTCGGTTTTGCTTGTTGATGATGTGATAACTACTGGTTCAACACTGGAGGCCTGCGCACAAAAACTGCTGGCCATCAGAGGGGTGAGGGTGTGGATTGCCACGCTGGCGATAACGAGTCAGTAGGGGTGCTGCTTGTCACAAATGCCCCGCCAGCACCCCCGTCAACTTGTAATGCCGAACATCTCCATATAAATTGAACACCTCTGCGTGAATCACATATACCCCGATTGGCGCCTTCAGCCTATCTGATGTCGTGCCATCCCAGGTCATGGTGCCGCGTGCGGCCAGCAACTCACCCTGCGCCAGGGTGCGCACCATGCGGCCACGGCTGTCAAAAATCCGTACGTTGGCAACATAACCCGGCTCACCCAGGTCGTAATGGATGTTTAATACATCATCGATGCCGCTGCCATCAGGGGCAAAAACCTTGGGATACACTTCAAAACGGATATCACCGCTAGCGGAATATTTCATAAACTGTGAGTTTTGGTATCCCGGCGTACCAAATCCCGCCGAAGCAGCTGCCGAATGCCAGTTGCTGTCATCCTGTGTCGGCCTGTGCGGATGCAAGCGCTCAAGGGCAATGCCCTTAAGCGTGGCCAGCAATGACAAATGCATCTCTTCATGATACAAAAACTCATCGATGACGAAATGCCCTTTCGTTGCCAGCACAATATGGCCTTGGGTGTTTGTCATCCTGGGCATGCCGGCCAGTTCAACAAAGACATCCGGGGCCGGTGTCAAAAAAGTGCGGTGCACAGCAGCAGTGTCATTGGTCAACACCACATAATCTCCGGGAAAAATCAGCCAGCCCTCTTCACTGATGTGTTGTACACTAATCAATACATCATCAATCGTATCTCTTGAAGCGAGGAGCAGATCTGCCAGGTCAAACACCTTCTCAGACCGGTTGTACAGCTCAACATAGCGCGCACCACGATCCGGCGGATAGAACAGCACCTCGTTGATCACAATATCGAATGTTGAAGCGGATTCCGGTATGGCCAAACGGCTTTTGCGTCCCGCAATAGCATTTCCGGCACAATCAACCATCTCTTCAGTAACCTCCACCATGTATATTACTTCCCGCTCCAGGGGAGAGGCCAGCAAGAGGTCCACCCTTGAAAAATCCGGCTCAAGGGGCTTGACAGCCGCCGGGGACCCAACGCCATGGTCGATATCATAATTTTCTATCACCCACAACGCCCCCTCATCCATCGGCTCCGAAAAACTCAGTCTGACACTCAGTGAGTCCATCACTGCTGCCCTGAGTAATCGTGGCACTGTGGTGTCCGGATTATCGGCTGCCACCGAATTTGGCTCACCGGGTGTGCCTCCCCGGATATCCTTTGAAGCTTTCCAGTTTGCAGCTCCCTCACAAAAGTTACAGGCATCGATCTTTTCGAGCGACCAGCCGCCATCAGCCTTGGAAACATCGCGATACCAGCTGCTTGAATACGACACGAAGGATACCAGCCTTTCTTTGTCATCCCATAATATCAGGTCGGTGCCGCCAATGGTAAGAGCTGTTGCCGACAGTCCCGGAACAGCCACCACATTGCCGTATCCCTCCAACGCCGGGAAAGCTGTTTCAGTGGTGAGCACCAAAAAGCCTTTGGGTGGGATGTATGCTTCAGGCAGGGTTCGCTTTGTCGTTCCGTGTTGAAGCACCCAGCCATTGAGATTCAGCGGCAAACTTGTGGTGTTGTAAAGCTCCAGCCAATCGTGTGGCGGCAGTTCAACCTCCGGCCGGCTGTTGACCATCAGCTCATTAAATACCACATCAAAACGATTGGAAACATAGTGGACAAACTCTCCCTGCCAGGCCTCCATCACCTGGCCATCAAGACTTTCGACACCGGATACATCCATTGTGTACAAAGTGTTTGTTTCAAAGTGTTTGAAAAACAAGAGATTTACTGCGTTGGGAACTTCCTGGTCATAAGAAACAACCAGCGGATGGCCTATGCCGCCATCCACAAAATAATTGGTTGCATCAGTGGCGGTTTCATGGCTCACCAACCGGCTAAAAACAATTTCAAGTGTGTTGGGTGAAGTCACTTCCAGGCTCTGAACCTGTGGTGGCCCTTCCGGAATGATGTCGCCCACATAGAAATCATCAAAATAGAACCGTTTGTTGTTGCTGCTGGTGTAAGTACACCGAATGCCAAACCACGAAGCTGAGGTGTAAACCGGGTCAAACACCTCACCCTGAGGCATGAAAATATGGCCACCTGATCCATCGGCCTGCAACTGCCAGTTGCCAATTGCATCGCGCAACATGCGAATGCGTATTATGTTGTTGGAAGATGCAGCAAGGTTCGTCGAACCGGCGATCAGCTGAGTGGTTTCCTCACCATCCTGACGATAGAAATACAAGCGCTTGTTGTCGCCGCCGGTCTTTCCGATCTGAATAAAATAACCATTCAGCGGTGCGGTAAGGTCGCTGTTGTCGCTCACCAGGTAAATGCGCGGATGGTTGTTGTCGGAAGGGGTAAAAGCAATCCTGGCCCAGAACTCCCATTGTGTATTGACCACCACATCGCTTTGCGTGCTCAGATATGCGATTCCTGCGTCATCAGCATGTAGCTTCAGAACGCCATCCTCCACAATAAACTTTTCATGATCGCCTGTCCAGGAAGGGTTGTTGGTAAAATCACCATCGCTGAAATCATCCATAAACTGACCTGATACCATCAATGACCAGCATAAACAAAGCAATGCAACACAGTTTCTCATAATTTTCTCTATTTTTGAGGATAAAAATATAGCTTTTCCATCAAACAAGCATGGTTTATATCTTACGAATTTGCTAATCGGTTATAAAAAAGAGTTAAATGGTCATAGCATTGATTGGAGCCACCGGGCTCGTGGGCCGGGAAATGATGAAGGTGTTGGATGAGCAGCATTTCCCTTTTTCAACCTTTCTTCCCTGCGCTTCGGCGCGATCGGCGGGGCGCAAGCTGGAATTCAGAGGTAGTGAATACACCATTTTAAGCGTGGAAGAAGCCATTGAGGCAAGGCCCCATATCGCCATCTTTTCGGCCGGGGCAGCTGCCTCGCGAAAATATGCTCATGCTTTCGCTGAAAAGGGTACTTTCGTGATTGACAATTCATCGGCCTGGCGCAACGATCCCTCCGTGCCGCTCGTCGTGCCTGAGGTCAACGCACATACCATAAGTGCCAAAACAAAGATCATCGCCAACCCCAACTGCAGCACCATACAAATGGTTTTACCCATCGCTGCCATCTACCGGCGCTACGGCATCCGCAGACTGGTCATCGCCACTTACCAATCAGTTACTGGCACCGGTGTTAATGCTGTTCAACAATTAAACAATGAAAGGGCAGGAATAGATGGAGAAATGGCTTATCCACATCCAATTGACCTGAACTGCTTTCCGCACGGCGGTGATTTTCTGGAAAATGGCTATACTTCAGAAGAGATGAAGCTCGTCATTGAGACAAGAAAGATACTGGAAAGCCCTGACATTCAAATTACCGCCACCGTAGTGCGAATACCTGTGATGGGTGGACATTCGGAAGCGGTAAATATTGAGCTTGAAAAAGATTTTGACATAGAAGACATCCGGCAATTGCTCCACACCACAAAGGGTGTTGTGGTTCAGGACAAGCCATCTGAAAATATTTACCCGATGCCAAAATATGCCGAAGGGCGTGATGAGGTTTTCGTGGGCAGGATACGCAGGGATCACTCCGTAAAGTTCGGACTTGACCTGTGGATCGTAGCCGACAATCTGCGCAAAGGTGCTGCAACCAACGCCATCCAGATCGCACAATATCTGCTTGACAATAAGTTGGTATGATGTTTTTCAATTTTTCGTACTTTTGCAGTTTGCAAAAAAAAACGCAATAGACGATTGTCGATTGACGGCTAAAACACAAAACCATGAATGACTGGTTGGTCATAGTAAACCCTAATGCCGGCATTGGGAAAGCCAAAAAGGACTGGGTTCATATTTCCGGATTGCTTAGCAGGCGGGGCTTTGACTACCTTGTCCGCCTCACTGAAGGCCCGCAGCATGCCACTGACCTGGTTGCTGAGCACATCGAAAAGGGTTTTCGCAAGATCATCGTTGTTGGAGGGGATGGCACAATGAATGAAGCTGTGAATGGGATTTTTAAACAAAAAAGCGTTCCAACCACGGCCATCAGTCTGGGAATGATCTCAGTAGGCACGGGCAACGACTGGAGCAGGACGTTCGACATCCCCAAAGACTATGAAAAAGCCATTGCCTTGCTCAAGAATGAACACACCATGCTTCAGGATGCGGGTACGGTGAGTTATTATAATAGTGACCAAAAGAAGGAACGCTATTTTATCAACATGGCCGGCCTTGGCTTCGACGGACTGGTGGCACAAAAAACCAATGCCGACAAGATGAAGGGAAAAAGCAACCCTCTTCTTTATCTGATTAACCTGTTGAGCTCACTTTTTTCCTTCAAATCTTGTGGAACAAGGGTTGTCGTAGACGGGAAAGAGGTAAAAGACAAAATATTCAGCATAAGCATCGGCATCGGCCAATACAATGGCGGAGGGATGCGCCAGGCACCCGACGCCATACCTGATGATGGCCTCTTTGATATCACGCTCATAAAGAACATGACCAAACTTTCTGTGATCGCAAATGTTACAAGATTATACAACGGCACCATCAAAAAACATAAACAGGTAGAAGGCCTGACTGGAAAAAATGTCATCATCGAATCAGACAACCCCATACTGCTCGAAACCGATGGCGAATCCCTGGGGCACTCGCCCTTTGAGTTCAACATCTTGCCGCAGAGCATCAGGGTGATTGTTTGATTGCCGATTGTCGGTTAACAAATAAACGAATCACCAAAAACTTCTAACCTGTAATTTCTAACTTTCAATTTCTAACATCTATAAAATCAATGACAAAAGGAGAAGACACATTTAAAAAGATCATTGCGCATTGCAAGGAGTACGGGTTTATTTTCCCGTCGAGTGAGATTTACGACGGCCTGAGTGCGGTTTACGATTACGGACACAATGGTGCTGAGCTCAAAAACAACATCAAAGATTACTGGTGGAAGTCGATGGTGCAGTACCACGAGAACATTGTGGGGCTGGACGCAGCTATTTTTATGCATCCGGCTGTATGGAAGGCATCGGGACACGTTGATGCGTTCAACGACCCCTTGATCGACAACAAGGACTCGAAGAAAAGATATCGTGCCGATGTGCTGATCGAAGACCATGTCGCAAAGTTGGAAGAAAAGATCGACAAAGAGGTAAAGAAGGCTGCAAAACGCTTTGGTGACAGTTTTGATGAGCAGATGTTTCGTGAAACCAACCCTCGCGTGCAGGCCAACCGCAAAAAGATCGATGACATCATCAAGCGTTTTGTGGCAGCACTGGAGGCTGAACGCCTGGACGATGTCAAGGGCTTGATTGAGGAGCTGGGCATCGTTTGCCCTGTTTCGGGTTCGCGCAACTGGACAGACGTGCGGCAGTTCAACCTGATGTTCAGCTCGCAGATGGGCTCCACCGGCGAGGGCGCCAGCCTCGTGTACCTTAGGCCGGAAACCGCGCAAGGCATCTTCGTGAACTTCCTGAACGTGCAAAAGACAGGGCGTAAAAAGCTGCCCTTCGGCATAGCGCAGATCGGCAAGGCCTTCCGCAACGAAATCGTAGCACGGCAGTTTATCTTCAGGATGCGGGAGTTTGAACAGATGGAGATGCAGTTTTTTGTAAGACCCGGGCAGGAGAAAGAGTGGTATGAGTACTGGAAGAAAGAGCGCATGCGCTGGCACCTCGCGTTGGGCATCCCTGAAAGCCACTTCAGGGTCCACGAGCACGAAAAGCTGGCGCACTATGCCAACGCCGCTGTGGATATTGAGTTTGACTTCCCCTTCGGGTTCCGTGAAATTGAAGGCATCCATTCGCGCACCGATTTTGACCTGAATGCACACCAGAAGCACTCGGGCAAGAAGCTCCAGTATTTTGACCCTGAGACCAATGAAAGCTATGTGCCGTATGTGGTTGAGACCTCCATCGGCCTCGACCGGATGTTCCTTGCCATAGTCAGCCACGCCTATACCGAAGAAACCCTCGAAGACGGCAGTGAGCGTGTGGTGATGAAGATTCCGCCGGCCCTCGCACCCATAAAGGTTGCCGTACTGCCGTTGCTTAAAAAAGACGGACTGCCAGAGAAAGGACGGGAGATCTTCGACACCCTGAAGTATGACTTCCACTGCCAGTATGAAGACAAAGACGCCATTGGTCGCCGCTACCGTCGCCAGGATGCCATCGGTACGCCCTATTGTATTACCGTTGACCATCAGACCCTGGAGGATAACACCGTTACCATCCGCGAAAGAGACAGCATGCAACAAGACAGGATACCCGTCGATAAAATATCCACCATCGTGGCTGATCGCATCAGGCTGCGGGGATAAGTCTGACCATTTTAAGAAAAACA
>SLDN01000020.1 GCA_007125275.1 Bacteroidales bacterium
GCTCAGCCATTGCGGAAGCGTCCTTGCTTTCCAGTCTGCCTTGTCTTTTCTGATCTGGTCCATGTCGAGCCCGATAAACTCCTGTGCTTTTTCTTTTGTTGAAATATTGGGCATCTCGATGGGGTAGTCTATGTCGTATTTTCGAAATATAGAAGTCATTATCAGGCTTGCTTCCTGGCTTTTTTGTATGGACGTGCCCAAAACCCTCAGCGCTTCTGAAGGTGAGTGGAAACCCATGGCGTTGGCCGCTGCCACCCAGTCCCAGCGCCATTGCGAATGGCGGATCAGCTGAAGTACGGCTGCCATCTCTTCTTCCGTTGCACCGGCCTCCCAGGCATGCATTGCTTCGATGTGTGCACGGGCAAGGTTTTTCTCAGCAATGCGGCGCAGCTCGCTTACCCTGCCTTGCTGTTCGTAAACCCTGTCAATGAGCGACTGCTCATCGTCGCGGTGGCAAACCATGCATGCTTTGTCAACCTTGGTGAGTGGACTTACGAGGTGGTGATCGGTAAACTTGATGCCACCCTCGCGCATATAGGGCATGTGACAGTCGGCACAGGCCACATCGCGTTGTGCGTGGATGCCTGTTTTGTAAAGCTCATAATCGGGATGTTGTGCTTTCAGCATCGGAGCCCGGCTCAAGGCATGAACCCAGTCTGTATGGTCGATGTTGTCCAGGTAGCGTTCCATGTCTTCTGCCTTAAACCCTTCATCCCATGGAAAAACGAGATAGTTGTTTTCTCCAAAGTAATATTCAACGTGGCACTGTGCACATACCAGCGACCTCATTTCCTGATGGGTGGCATCATTGAGGTCTATGCCCTGCCTGGCAAAAGCTTCAGTAAGCGCCGGCCTGGTAATGCGCAGGTTCATCGTTTGCGGGTCGTGGCAGTCCTGGCAACCTATCGGGTGCTGAATGTTCGGTCCCATCTCATTCCAGGTCTGTGCATAGTATTCACTCACACCGACCTCATTCATCATCCTGGGCACATCCGTGCTCTTGCAGGTCCAGCACGTGGCCGGCTGCGGTACGTTTGTACGAAGCGTATTGTGAACATCTTTTACCGAGTAATAATGGCCGCGACCCTGGTTATAATCACGCGAAAAAGCATAACCTGCCCACATCACTACAAGCTCAGGATACTTATCCAGATAGTCAATCATCACAGAACCATAATATTTGCTTTCAAAGGTGGTATCGAGCGTTAACTTATACCGCTCATATTGTCGCGGGAAGTTTTCGCCCCAGACAGCATTGTCAGGCTCCCAGTCGGGGATGGGACTCACCATCTGAAAATAAAGCTGCGCCTCGCTGCGCCGCTCAATAATGGAGGCCGCAAAAACCCCGATAACGAATACGATGACGACGGTGGCAAAAAATAACAGCCAGTTGATCCATGGCTTTCTTCCCTGTTTTTCTTTGAGATTGGTCATAACGATATGTGTTTTAGTTAGGATATTCTACAATGCGTGTTGACCGCCTGACTTCCTGGCCGGTAAGTCTGTTGAGCCAATCAGGCATCACCGACGGCAGTTGCTCGACCAGCGCATGAGGTGCAGCACTCAGACTTCTTACGCTGCTGTGCGGGGTTTCCCTGTGGCAGTCCCAGCAAAGCTTGCCCTCACCTTCACTGGCCGATCTGCCGGTCACCTCCACCAATTGCACCATATCAACAAGGTCGAGATGGCAACGAATGCAGTTCTGTTGCACCACATTGGTGCCCCGGCTCTTGATCCTGATAACCTGTGGCTCCCACCGGAACGTGAAATAAGTGGCGTGCATCAGCCCGTCAGTGCCCTTTACATAATACTTGCTGAAAAAATTATCCCGGGGCACATGGCAGTCGGCACAGGTGGCCTCCCGGCCGTGACTGCTTTTCGACCAGGAAGCATAATATGGATACATCACGTGGCAGTTGATGCAGGTCTCCGGCTCTTCAGAAAGATAGGATGTGGCTTTGGAGGTATGAATGACAAACAGCAGGATCCCCGTGAAGATGCCTGCTGCTATCAATACCGTCATGCGCCAGCCCTTGGGTGGTAAAATGAACTGGTAAAAGCGCTGAATAAGGTGCATAATGATGATAATATATGGATATCATAATTTACGTACCAAATATATTAAATGTATTTCACATTGCCAAATGTATTTTTAATGAATCTGAGCCTATTCCTCTTGCCGGATAGATTACTCCTTAATCATCGTCAATAACATCTTGAATTTCTCAGTTGCGAAAACCGCATGTGGAATGTTTGCCGGCATGATAATGGTTTCGCCTTCATTCAGTTTGTGGGGTTCTTTATTGATGTGGATATCCGCAGTTCCTTCCAAAACCTGTACCATTGCATCAAAAGGTGCAGAGTGCTCACTGAGCCTTTGACCTTTGTCAAAAGCAAACAAAGTGAGGTTGCCGGTTGGCTTTTCCATCACACGTTTGCTTACGATACCATTATCGGCATAGTCAATGCCGGTTTTGAAATTTATAATACGACTGTGCTCAAAATTGCTCATATTTTAAGTGTTTTTTCTTAAGTGGTTTTCGTTTTTATAAAATTTAAAAAGTGCTGTTTTGTTTTCCTGGTTTTGGGTTCAGCGTTAAACAGTTCAGGCTTCCTTTTTTGTCTTTTGATCCACGATTGTATTGGCCGGGCTTGATCTTTAATCGGTAATCGTCAATCGGTAATCGGTAATCGGTAATCGACAACTAGCCCATCAGCACCTTCATGTCTTCATCAACCGTGTTGATGCCGCTGATGCCGAAGTTCTCTACCAATACATTTGCCACATTTGGTGACAGAAAAGCCGGCAGGGTGGGGCCTAAGTGGATGTTTTTTACGCCCAGAGAGAGCAGTGCAAGCAATACGATCACGGCTTTTTGCTCATACCATGCGATGTTATAAGCAATTGGCAATTCGTTGATATCGTTGAGCTCAAATACTTCTTTCAGCTTCAGCGCGATGACGGCAAGGGAGTAGCTGTCGTTGCACTGACCGGCATCCAGGACTCTCGGAATGCCACCGATATCGCCAAGAGGCAGTTTGTTATAGCGATATTTGGCACATCCTGCGGTCAGGATCACGGTGTCGGCGGGCAAAGCTTTTGCAAACTCCGTGTAGTAGTCGCGGCTTTTCATGCGGCCATCACATCCCGCCATCACGAAGAACTTACGAATGGCACCGGATTTAACTGCCTCCACCACTTTATCGGCCAGCTGCATCACCTGGTTGTGTGCAAAGCCGCCAATGATCTCACCTTTCTCTATTTCCACCGGGGGCTCGCAGCGTTTGGCGTGCTCAATGATCTCTGAAAAATCCTTGTGACCGCCATTTACCCTTTCAGGAATGTGTATGGCGCCTGCCAGCCCTGAGGAACCGGTGGTGTAAATGCGGTCAGTATAACCAGCACTCTTTAGTGGCGGTACGATGCAGTTGGTAGTGAACAGTATTGGCCCGTTAAATGATTCAAACTCTTCACGCTGCTTCCACCAGGCGTTTCCATAATTGCCTGCAAAATGCTTATATTTTTTGAAGGCGGGATAGTAGTTGGCAGGCAACATTTCACTGTGCGTATACACATCTACGCCGCTGTCTTTGGTTTGTTCCAAAAGGTCTTGCATGTCGCGGAGGTCATGCCCGCTGATCAGAATGGCGGGATTGTTGCGCACGCCAATGTTGACCTTTGTGATTTCAGGGTTGCCGTACCTGCTCGTGTTCGCTTTGTCGAGAAGGGCCATTACCTCCACACCGTATTTGCCGCATTCAAGCACCAAAGCTGTCAGTTCGTCGGCTCCCAGACTGTCGTTTAGGGTAGCAGCCAGACCTTTTTGTATGAATGCATTGATCTCGTCGTTAATATGGTCAAGATTGCCGGCATGTTCGGCATAGGCAGCTATCCCCTTGATTCCATAAGTAAGAAGTTCCCGCAACGAACGGATGTCTTCATTTTCTGTCATCTGCAATACACCAACCTGCTGTGCCCTGCGCTCATATTCTCCCGGGGTATAGGCAGTCCAGCGAGCTGCTTCCGGTAATTCTTCTTTATTTATTGTCACACCAGCATTTTCTAATTCCGATTCCAGCTGGATCCGAAGGGCAAAACCTTCCCTGATTTTGTCAATGAAACGCTGCTTGTCGAAATTTGCATTTGTGATGGTCATGAATAATCCTTCCTGGATAA
>SLDN01000181.1 GCA_007125275.1 Bacteroidales bacterium
CTTTTAGGCCAATGGTGGCATCCATTGTTTGGTGCAGAGGTGATCCCAACGGTGGTGTCGCTGAACACCGGCGCGCCTTTTCAGCCTTTTATCCGCAACCCGCAGGCTACACTTACATATCAAACAGAGAGTTCCCGCTGGCTCTTTTCAATGATTGCGCAGCGCGACAATGCCAGCGATGGGCCCCGTGGCACAACACCGGATTATATCAGGGATGCATTGTTTCCCAATGTTCATCTGCAGTACACCCGAACCAATGGCAATGTCACTGCCGGTTTGGCTGCCGATTATAAAGTGATCAGGCCACGACGTTTTGTTGTTGATGATATTTATCAGATCCAATATACGTCTGAAACACTCAACACCTTTGCCGTTATGGCTTATGGTAGATACCGGCATCAAAAACTCGACATCAAAGGCAAAGCGATTTATGGTCAAAACCTGAGCGAGCACCTGCTGATGGGAGGTTATGCTGAAAGCCAAGTTGATCCAAAGAGTGGAGCTGTCACTTATACGCCGCTTAATAACCTGAGTTTATGGGGCAACATCCTATATGGCGACAGGGTTATGGCAGGTTTTTTTGCGGGCTATGGTAAAAATTTTGGTGCATCGGATGAGGTCATGGGTAATTATTTCGGCAGGGGTGAAAATATCGCTTATTTATATCGTGTTGCGCCCTCTGTTACTTTCAATTCCGGAAGTATAGCTTTATGCACAGAGCTTGAATATACCGCTGCTGCTTATGGGATACCTGACGCCAGGGGACGGGTAAAGAACCATAGCGAAGTTGGTAACCTTCGCCTGCTTTTTACGGCCTTGTACTTTTTTTGATCAAAATCCTGTCAATATATTTGGATGATGCTTTCAAATTTTGTATATTTATGCATAATTAATGAATATAAAACCCATTAAACGCCATCAACCATGGAAGAATCTTTGGTCACCTTAGCGACGGATCATTATACAGCAGCAGAAATTTTGAAGGCACGGCTTGAATCTGCAGGCATCGAGTGCTTTTTAAGCAATGTCCACCTCATTCAGGGTGCTGCACCCGAGGGTGTAAAGATTAAGATCAGGTCAATCGACGTGGAAAAGGCTTTGCGCCTGATGCAAGATTGGAAGGCAGAGCAGGAATACGCCGACAGGAAAAACCCCAAAACTGTCAGGCGCGTATTGGTTCCTGTTGATTTTTCTGATTATTCGCGCAATGCCTGTATGTATGCCCTAAACCTTGCGCACAAGATCAAGGCAGAGTTGAAAATTCTGCACGTTTACTATGCTCCGATCGTTGACCTGGTTCCAATTACAGATGCCTACAGCATACAGGTTGATATGGATATAAACCTTCGCGAAATGGAGGCAAATGCCAAAAAAAGCCTTATGACGTTTGTGAATGACATCAGGACGATGGCTTCGGATCAAAAAATGGACGATGTCAAGATTGGTTATGCTTTGCGCGAAGGCGTTACAGAGGATGAGATTGCCCGGGTGGCACAGGACTACAACCCGGGCATTATTGTACTGGGAACCAAAGGCAAAGGAGAAAAACAGAGTGACATCATCGGCAGTGTTGTTTACCGTGTACTCGATCGTACGAAAGTACCTGTTCTGGCCATTCCTGAACACTCGACATATAACATCAAGCGTGAAGTGAAGAACATCGCCTATGCCACGGAGTTCGACGACTCCGACTTTGTGGCAATACGTCGCTTGCTGACCATTCTTTCAGAGTTTAAGGTCAAGGTGCACTGTATTCATTTCTCCAAGGAGTCAAGGAAGTCGATAGATAAAGTCAGGATGGAAAACTTGAAAGATTATTTCCGCAAGGTGCACAAAGGCATTGAGGTAAATTGTCATTTGCTCGAAGGAGAGGATAACCTCAAAGAAGTTGAATCCTTTGTAGAGGAGAAGCAGATCGATCTGTTTTCGATGGTAAACCGCAAGCGTGGTCTGTTAGCCCGCTTGTTCAACCCCGGCCTGACCCGGAAGCTTATCTATCAAAGCACCATCCCTTTGTTGATCTTCAGGGCCTGACGGCGGTTAAGCCAGTCCAGTAAGTACTGATAGACAAGTTCTTTATTCTGTTCGTGCAGCAACTCGTGTCTTCCTGCAAATATCTTTAAAAAAAGATTCTGAAAGTTCTGCTTGTAGAACTCTTTGTGGAGCTTTACGGCATCTTTTCCAAAATTTCCGACCGGATCATCCCGGCCGCTCATAATCAATACAGGCAAAGACTTTCGGTATGTAAGCAGTTTTTCTGCCTTCCTGGTTTCAGCAATGCCTTTTAAAAGGTTCATGTAGAAACCATTTGAATAATTGATTCCGCAATAGGGGTCATTTACGTAGGCATCAACTGCTGCCCTGTCGGAAGATATCCATTCGAACAGGGTAGGGCGGTCCTTGAAGTGCCTGTTAAAGTTGCGGTAAAAAAGCTTGTTAAACCATTTGCTTTTTCGCTTGCTGCCCTCAAGCAGTATTTTGAGGCGCATAAATAGCAGCCCTGTATTCAAAAAAAAGGGGTTCGTGATGAAGCTGCCTGACAGGATCAGCCCCTGCAGGTATACGGGGTATAGTGCTGTAAAATGCCTGGCGACGACAGACCCCATGCTGTGTCCGAATACAAAAACAGGTATTTCCGGTTGGTTTTTCCGGATGTTGGTATATAGTGCGCGTACATTTTCCAGCATATGCTGCCAGGTTCTGCTGTCTGTAACCAGTCCGGCCTGTTTGGGAGAGCCTGCCGTTTTGCCCTGACCCGGATGGTCACAGGCGTAAACACCATAACCATTTTCGACCAGAAAACATGCAAAATCCCTGTAGCGCCCGGTGTGTTCAGCCATACCGGGTATGATGAGCACCATAGCAGAAGGCGCTTTGTTAAGCGGCAGATAGCTTTTAACAAAAAAGCGGTTCTTTGTAGAACTGCTGAGATAAAAACCCTGTTCCCGCAACAATTGCACTGCCATCATTCGTGTTTTTTTACGATCTTTGAGCCTTTTAAACCGGATTGCCATTCACGGAAACAGAGCAAACATAATCTGTTGAGATTTTTTTGCTTTTAGGATGCAAAATTTGAAACATTTCTTTCCGTATTGCAGCCCAAAATTATAAACTTCTTCGATATGAGGGAGCAAAAACCGACATTTGGCAAAAAACTCACACCCATCCAACGCTACCTTTTCATGGTGGCCGGCACAATTGCGCTAGGGTTGGGCATTCTGGGGATTCCTCTGCCGCTGTTGCCAACAACCCCATTTTTACTGCTTTCGGCTTATTGTTATGCGCGCAGTTCCAGGCGCTTTTATTACTGGCTCATCAATCATAAAGTGCTCGGAAAGCACATTCACAACTATTGGGAACATCGCGGCATAACACGTCATGTCAAAGCCGGTGCAATATCATTTTTGTGGATATCAATGACACTTACCGCAATATTTGCAATGGAAAGTTTATGGTTGCGACTGCTGCTGCTTGTGGTGGCCATTGCAGTTACTATTCACATTGCTGCCATTAAAACCATTAAGCTTTAATGTGTTATTTCTCTTCCGGGTTTTGACCGGCAGGTTGCGCAAAACCTTGTTTTAGTTCTTCCTGTGTCGGTTCACGCTTCGCAATGACCTTGCCCTGGAAATGCAAGTCCATACCGGCCAAAGGGTGGTTGAAGTCCATTTTTACATTTTCGTCTCCAATCTCTACGACCATGCCGCGGTGGGGGTTTCCCTCCTTGTCTTCCATGTTGATGATATTGCCTTCTACCAAAAGATCTTCAGCGAGTTGCCCATCGACAATAAAAATGCTTTTGGGTAGGTCAACAATGGCTTTTTCGTTCACAGGCCCATATGCTTTTTCAGATTCAATCATAAACTTAAAGTCTGAACCTTCGCTGAGGTCTTTGACATTGTTTTCAAAACTCTGGTTCAGCGTGCCTGCGCCGAATAAAAATTCAATAGGCTTGTCGTCCTGCACTGCTTCAAGTACTTTACCCTCAGGTCCTCCTTCGCGCAACTCATAAGTGAGTGCAATAATTTTGGCTTCGGTTTGTGCCATAATGGTTTCGTTTTAATGAAAAAAAATCCGGGAACACTCTCAAAAGTGAAAGATAACCCGGTTGAATGCTATTTTAATGCGAAGGTATGATAAATAAAAAAAAAGAC
>SLDN01000199.1 GCA_007125275.1 Bacteroidales bacterium
GAACCCGTAACCATGAACCATGAACCATGAACCTGTAACCATAAACCGTTAATATGCGCGAATACCACGAAGGACAAAACATACCGGACGGCAACCCTGACAACGACGGGATGGACCGCCGTTGCTTTCTGAAGAAGGGAGCTGTGTTTACCGGTGGTTTGGCTGCCCTGGGAAAACTGCTCGGTTGTAGTCCGGATCCTCAAAACATCCGTTTGCCGGGACGACTTGAAAAAGATGGCACTGCCATTGTTCGCGCCGGCTGCCCTGCCCACAACTGCGGCGGGCGCTGTGTACTGAAGCTGTTTGTCAAAGAGGGAAAGATCGTACGCATCGAAACCGACGACAGGCCTGGCGACGACATCAGTGATCCCCAGCTGCGTGCCTGCATACGCGGACGAGCCTACCGGCGGCGGCAATACCATCCAGACAGGCTGAAATACCCCATGAAACGCATTGGCAAGCGCGGCGAAGGCCGGTTTGAAAGGATCACCTGGGAGGAAGCGCTGGAAATGATGGCCGGGGAGCTGAAGCGTGTCAAAAATCAATATGGCAATTCTGCCATCCTCGTGCCTTACGGAACTGGAAGCTACAACCAATGTAACGGTCGGCAAACAGCCGCACGCCTCATGAACCTTTTCGGCGGCTCACTGGGTTTCTATAACAGCTACAGCTGGGCCTGCATAAGCAGAGCAACACCTTATGTCTATGGCACCAGCGTTACCGGTAACCAGCGTCAAGACTGGGTCAACTCACGGTATATCATCATGTGGGGATGGAACCCCTCTGAGATGCGCGACGGCACAAACAGCGAATACTTCATCAAAAAGGCAAAAGAAAATGGCGCCAGGGTGATATGCATCGACCCACGCATGAGCATGAGTGCCACATCACTTGCCGATGAGTGGATCCCTATCCGTCCGGGCACCGACACCGCCCTGATGAGCGCAATGGCCTACGTCATCATATCCGAAGACCTGCACGATAAAGAATTTATCCGGCGTTGCTGCACCGGCTTCGACAAAACACAAATGCCTGAAGGCCTGGAACATGAAGAGAGCTACAGCGACTACATCTTCGGAACACATGACGCACAGCCCAAAACTCCTGAATGGGCGGAGGCCATCACCGGTATCCCGGCTGAAACCATCACCCGGATTGCCCGGGAATATGGCAGCATCAAACCGGCGATGCTTTACCAGGGCTATGGAATGCAGCGCAGGGCCTACGGAGAGCAACCCGTGCTCGGCGGCTGTGTGCTGGCAGCCATCACTGGTAACGTGGGCATCCCTGGTGGTTGGGCCAGCGGCATCGCACTGCAGGCCGACGACGGCGGGCCGTTCTGGAACGTCTTCCCGGTGGGCAGAAACCCTGTGAGAGCAAGCATTCCCGTATTCCTGTGGACAGAAGCCATACTGAGAGGCAAGGAAATGGGTGCCGATGAGGGCGTCAGAGGGGCCGAAAAACTTGACAACAACATCAAACTGATATGGTGCGTGGCCTCTAACATCCTGATAAATCAGCACGCAGACACCAACCGCAGTGCCAAAATACTGCAAGACGAAAGTCTTCTCGAATTCATCGTCGTGCAAGACCAGTTCCTGACGCCTTCCGCAAAATATGCCGACCTGGTATTGCCTGTATGTACACAATTTGAGATGTGGGGGCTTGAAGACGGCTGGAAATACGGCGACGAAGTGATTCTGATGCCCAAAGTGCTCGACCCTCCCGATGAAACAAAGACTGACTACCAGATAGCTGCTGAGCTGGCTGACAGACTTGGACTAAAAAATGAATACACCCTCGGGCGCAACGAAAAAGACTGGATCGAATGGGCTGTAAAATATTACCGCAACACACGCTTCCCGGATATCCCCGACCTCGAAAAACTGCATGAAATGAACCGCGGCGTCTACACTAAACCCGTCCATGAACCCAAAATTGCCTTTCGTGACTTTAGAAAAGATCCAGAAAAACATCCACTGAACACTCCCTCAGGCAAGATCGAGCTTTTCAGCAAAACACTCTATGAAATGGGTAAACCTGAAACCATTCCCGCAGTGCCAAAATACATTCAGGAATGGGAAAGCCCATTTGGAGAAGAGGCAGCGAAGTACCCGCTGCAGGCCATCGGCCACCACTACATGTCGCGTGTACATTCAACACACGACGGAATCGACTGGCTGGAAGAGGCATTCCCGCAACGATTATTCATCAATCCCATTGATGCTGAAGCCAGGGGGATTAAAAACGGAGATGAGGTATTGGTGTTCAACGACCGCGGGAAAATCCTGATTCCCTGCCGCATTACAAACAAGATCATGCCGGGTGTGGTAAACATCCCCCAGGGCGCATGGTGGCAGCCGGATAAGGACGGTGTTGACCGCCGTGGCAACGTGAACGTGTTGACCAGTCACCGCTGGACACCATTGGCATATGGCAATGCACAGCATACGATGATGGTGGAGGTGATGAAAAGATAATGTGCAAATAATTGGCGATTGGCGATTGGCGATTATCGATTGAGAAACTGAACTGCTATTGTAAACACAGGGCTTGACCTATGTACCAAAATATAAAAAACATGAAGCAACTGGGGTTTTTCTTTGATGCGTCGGCTTGTTCGGGTTGCAAGACCTGTCAGGTGGCTTGTAAAGACAAGCACAATTCTCCTATGGCGGTGCGCTGGCGTCGTGTTTATGAGGTGTGCGGCGGTGGTTGGAAACGGCAGGGGAAAGCATGGGTTCAGGATATCAGTGCTTATCATGTATCGATGTCTTGCAATCACTGCCGTGACCCCATTTGCCTGGAAGCCTGCCCCAACAAGGCCATCGTAAAAAATGGCAATGGCATCGTGTTGATTGACTATGACAGATGCATGGGCTGCAGGTATTGCGAATGGACTTGTCCGTATGGCGCACTGCAGTTTGACAACAAGCTGAAAGTGATGACAAAATGCAGTTTCTGCGCCGACTATCTCGAAGAAGGCAAGCCACCATCATGCGTTTCAGCCTGTCCGATGCGGGCACTGGACTTCGGCGAACTGGACGAGCTGGAGAAACGCCACGGCATCAACAGAGAGGACTTCCCCCTGCCCGAAGAGCATTATACCAATCCAGCGCTGGTCATCAAGCCACACAGGGATGCTCAAAAAAGTGGAAGCAAAACAGTACAAATCATCAATAAAGAAGAAGTGATATGAACAGCAATGAGTGGCCATTGGTCTTTTTCACAGTATTGTCGCAAATAAGCCTGGGAATCATTTTGGCGGCATTTGTGTTGTCTTTTATTTTAAGAAATACAGAAGATCCGGCCATCGAAGGCCTTAAAAAGCTGATGATCATTGCCGCCATCATCTCAATGGCCATCGCCCTAATCATTTCTTTTCTCCATCTGGCCAGTCCAATGCACTCTGTTTATGCGCTTAGTAACGCCGGAACTTCATGGCTGAGCCGGGAAATACTGTTGGCCATGATGTATTTTTTCACACTGTTCGTTTGCTTCACCTCCATTAAATACAATGTACCACACAGCAGCATGTTCGGATACTTTTTCCTGGCATCCCTTTTTGTTGGCACAATGATGGTTTGGTCAATGGCACAAGTGTACGTGATCCCTACTGTGCCGCTCTGGAACAGCCCTGCCACACCGATTGCCTTTTTTAACACAGCCATTATGCTGGGAAGTGGTTTGCTGCTTGTCATTATTACATCTTTTAATAAAAGTGTAATTGCAGTACCCGATATCAAGCAACTTCAAACAGTACTTTTCTACCTGGTTGCAGTTTCAGCATTTATTTATTTATTGAACACCCTTTTGCTGCAACCAGATGTAACATCTGTGGCCGGTGGTTTTCGGGCACCAGCCATTCCCCTGTTTTGGGGACTTGCCCCAAAACTGCTTATGGCAATCGGTTTTGGGTTGCTTACATACTGGTACACTACGCAAACAGCCATTGCCACTTCAGACAAACATTGGATGTTGTTTTTTGCTGTCGCCTTGCTCCTGCTGGCAGAACTTGCAGGTCGATATGTTTTTTACGCGTCGTATTATCGCGTTGGAATATAGTGAAAAGTGAAAAATGAAAAGTGAAAAGTGAAAAATGAAAAATGAAATGACAGGGCTTGAGCTGTCACAGGC
>SLDN01000210.1 GCA_007125275.1 Bacteroidales bacterium
AAACCCTCGGCATTAATTTTGGAGCGATGCTCACACCGGGTGCCATCCCAACGGGTTTCCAAGAGCTGGATAAATGCATCGGTGGTTTTCAGAGCGGACAATTGTACACAGTTGCGGTCAAGCCGGGTATGGGCAAAACCGCTTTTTTATTGTCTCTCGTTAACAACCTGGCGATAAAGGATCGCTATTCAGTCGCCATTTTCTCTGCTGAAAGATCTGACATCAAGATGACAAAACGGCTGATTGAAAGTGAAACAGGGATGTCGGTCGACAAGTTGCAGGAGGGCAATATGAAAGACAGCCGGAAAGATCATCTGCTGTCTTTGCTGGGAAACATTGCCAAGGCAAAAATCATGATTGATGACACCAAAGTGCTGACAGTAGAAGAATTGGCACGCAAATCAAAGCGGTTGAGGAGTCTGCAAAAGACGGACGTCATTGTCATTGACTACCTTGAGTTGCTCACCTCCACCGCATCAATGCAGACCGACCCAACGGGTCGTCAGATAGAGATTATCGGAAAGGTCAGGCGCATTGCCGCCGAAACGGGCATCCCAATTGTTTTGTTTACCCAGGCAGTAGCAAAGATCAACGGCCACGAGATCTCAAAAAAACCGACAGCAAAAGGATTGCCTGCCCACCTGCGGGAGGCTTCAGATGTGCTGATGCTTTTGCATCGCAATGATGTTTTTGCGACACCCGATACCGACAAAAAAAGCAACGTAGAACTGATGGTGCTAAAAAATGACAACAATGAAGAGGAAAGCATAGTGCCGCTTCACTTCATTGAAAGCATAGCCAAGTTTACAGATCATGTATAAAATAAAACACCTATATCGAAGATTTTTCGCACACAGGTTATGATTGCTTAAGCTCGAAGGTTTCTCATGCTTCGCATTCGCAATGACATCTTTTTAAAAAAAATACGATATGTTGTTACATAGTCAATGTCATCGGCTTCAGATTGTAAATATCACAAGCTGAGGCAGCAAACATAAAGACACTCAAAGAGCGCAAAGAAATAGTCCATATCGTTCAACAAAAAACATAAACAACTAAACCACTATGGCGGTTATTAATGAAAATGAATTAAGGCAGGAGGCCATCCTCAGCGTAGCCAAGCAGATGATAATTGCAGCACGTACGGCACCCAAGGCACGGGGGGTGAGCAATATGGCAATGTCCATCATCATTGGTCACGACATAAGTGAACTGGCCAGGAAAACAAAAGAGATCGGCGAGAAGGAAGACAATCCCATATTTACCAGGGATGCAGCCAATGTGCTTAACTCAGCTGATGCCGTTGTGCTGATTGGCACCAAAATCGCCTCCCTGGGCCTGAAATATTGCGGGCTTTGCGGCTTCCCCGACTGTGCTTCGAAAGACAAAGAGCCGGACATTCCCTGTGCCTTTAACACTGGCGACCTCGGTATTGCCGTCGGTTCGGCGGTGAGCATAGCGATGGATTTGAGGGTTGACAACCGCATCATGTATACCATCGGACTGGCTGCCCGCGAAATGGAGCTGCTTGGGAAAGACTACAAAATCGTTTATGGCATACCTTTAAGCGCTTCATCAAAAAATCCTTTCTTCGACAGGAAAAAATAAACCCATTAAACAAAAAGTAACTTCTGTTTGTTTCAAATCCATAACCTTAAAAAATCGAACAATATGAAAAGAAACAGTGATTTAGTTACTTTTGGTGGGAAACCGGTAACTTTAATGGGGAGAATGATTTCCCCCGGCCACATGGCAAAAAACTTCATGGCCGTCAATTCCGATCTGACACCATTCAACCTCAGTGATTATCAAGGCAAGGTCCGCATCATTTCTACAGTGCCCAGCGTTGACACATCTGTATGTGCACAACAAACACGCAGGTTTAACGAGGAAGCGGCAAAGCTCAGCAATGTGCAGGTAATCACCATATCCAACGACTTGCCTTTCGCGCTCAAGCGCTTCTGTGCTGCCGAAGGCATTGAGAACCTGGTAACAGTGTCTGATCATAAAGACAGGGACTTTGGCATCAAATACGGTGTTTACATTGAAGAGCTCGGACTGCTGGCAAGAGCCATCATCGTGATCGACAGAGACGATGAAGTCAAATACTTTGAACTGGTTCGCGAAATTGCAGAAGAACCGGATTACGACAAAGCACTCGAAGCCGTTAAAAGTTTGTTATAATCTACCCACCAAGCTTTCCAAAAAAAAGTCCAACCTGAAGGTTGGACTATTTTTTGATTCGTCATTTCTTATTTCACTTCTTCAAAGTCAACATCGGTGACGTCATCGTCGTTATCCTTTTTGTCATCCGGGGCCTGCTGTTGCTCTCCGGGTTGCTGCTGACCAGCTTGCTGCTCTTGTTCCTGCGTATTTTGGTACATCTCGGTACTTGCAGCCTGCCAGGCGGTGTTCAGTGCTGCCATTGCGGCATCAATAGCGGCAAGGTCTTTGTTTTTGTGTGCATCCCTGAGCTCTTGCAGCGCCTTCTCAATCGGTTCTTTTTTGTCGGCCGGCAACTTATCGCCAAACTCCTTGATCTGCTTCTCAGTCTGGAATATCATACTATCGGCTGCATTCAGCTTATCGATCTCCTCTTTTTGCTTCTTATCGCTCTCTGCATTGGCTTCGGCTTCGGCTTTCATCTTTTTGATTTCTTCTTCACTGAGGCCTGATGATGCTTCGATGCGAATGTTCTGCGACTTGCCGGAAGCCTTGTCTTTGGCCGACACGTTCAGTATGCCGTTGGCATCGATGTCGAAGGTCACTTCAATCTGCGGGATACCCCTCGGTGCCGGTGGAATGCCGTCGAGGTGGAAACGCCCAATGGTCCGGTTGTCTCTCGCCATTGGCCTTTCACCCTGCAGGATGTGTATCTCAACAGAGGTCTGACTGTCAGCAGCTGTAGAGAAAGTCTCATTCTTCTTGGTGGGGATGGTGGTATTGGCTTCGATCAGCTTGGTCATCACACCGCCAAGGGTTTCGATACCGAGTGAAAGCGGCGTTACGTCGAGCAACAGCACGTCTTTGATCTCACCTGTTAACACACCGCCCTGGATGGCAGCGCCGATGGCCACGACCTCGTCGGGGTTTACCCCTTTCGACGGCTTGCGGCCGAAGAATTTCTCTACCAGCTCCTGTATGGCCGGGATTCGTGTGGAGCCACCTACAAGAATGACTTCATCAATATCAGTGGGCTGCAGCTTGGCTTCTTTCAACGCGATTTTACAGGGCTCGAGGGTTGCCTGGATGAGCTTATCGGTAATTTTCTCAAACTGACTGCGTGTAAGCGTTCTGACCAGGTGCTTCGGAATGCCGTCAACCGGCATGATGTATGGCAGGTTGATCTCTGTAGAGGTTACGCTCGAGAGTTCGATCTTGGCCTTCTCTGCAGCTTCCTTGAGACGCTGCAGTGCCATTGGGTCCTTACGCAGATCAATGCCTTCATCCTTCTTGAACTCATCGGCCAGCCAGTTGATGATGACATCATCAAAATCGTCGCCACCCAAATGGGTGTCGCCGTTGGTTGATTTCACCTCAAAAACGCCATCGCCCAGCTCCAGGACGGAAATATCAAAGGTACCGCCACCGAGGTCAAACACGGCGATGCGCATCTCCCTGTCCTTTTTGTCGAGGCCATAAGCCAAAGAAGCGGCTGTCGGCTCGTTGATGATGCGGCGCACCTTGAGGCCGGCGATCTCACCTGCTTCTTTGGTCGCCTGGCGCTGCGAATCGTTAAAGTATGCCGGCACGGTGATCACCGCTTCAGTGACTTCCTGTCCCAGGTAGTCTTCGGCAGTCTTTTTCATCTTTTGTAACACCATGGCCGAAATTTCCTGTGGGGTGTAACGGCGGTCATCAATTTTTACGCGCGGCGTGTTGTTGTCACCCTTTTCTACTTTGTAAGTAACGCGTTCGCGCTCCTTGACGGCAGATTCGTAGGTTTCGCCCATCCAGCGCTTGATCGAGTAAATCGTTTTTTCAGGATTTATAATGGCCTGCCTCTTGGCAGGATCACCAATTTTGCGTTCGCCATTGTCAGTAAATGCAACAATGGAGGGCGTGGTGCGGCGTCCCTCGCTGTTGGGGATCACAACCGGCTCATTGCCTTCCATCACAGCAACACACGAATT
>SLDN01000142.1 GCA_007125275.1 Bacteroidales bacterium
AACGCTGCTGATTTTCTTATTATCGGTTGGCGAAGTGCGAGCCGGCCGTCAGTTTGACGGTCCTGTGCGGCATGGCTCAGATGACGAGGTGATATACATCGGCGTGCTGGCAAACCGTGGCGAAAAGTTGTGCCTTGTGGAGTGGGGTCCAACGGCCGACTGTTTATGAACTCGTCGAACAGGCAACCGACATCATCAAGTTACATGCGGCACAGAAGCACCTTGAATTGTTGCAATACCTTATGAGCTTGAATGAACCCAATAAAGCAATTGAAAAAGACATGGACGAAAAAAAGACAGCTGCTAAAGATACGAATCAGGAAGAGGCCAGCCCGTTGATACTGTTGGTGGAAGACGTTGAAATGAACCTGCTGTTAATCAGAACGCTTATTAGTAAAAAACTTCCTAAGGCCAGATTCCTCGAGGCCATTGACGGCAAAGAGGCTCTGGATGTTTATATGGCCAACCAGCCTGACCTGGTATTCATGGATGTGCAGATGCCGGTTATGGATGGATGGGAGGCCACTGCAGCCATCCGTGCCGAAGAGGAGAAAATGGAGCGGCGCATACCTGTAATTGCACTTACAGCCAGGGCTCTAAAAGAAGAAATTGAAAAATGCAAGGAAGCCGGAATGGACGATTTCCTGGCCAAGCCCATCAACAACGACGCACTGGATAAATTGCTGGAAAAGTATATTATCAAACAGGATAATGACGCATGAAACGCCCATGTCGGAAATTTTGATGCACAGGGGATGGTTTTCGATTTTCGATTGTCGATTTTCGATTGTCGATTGACAATTACGATGCAGGACTTAGAAGCTGGAAGGATTCGCGGCCTATTAAGCTCGAAGCTGGAAGCTCGAAGGGTTCGCGGCCCATTAAGCCCGAAGTTGGAAGCTGGAAGCTGGAAGGGTTCGCGGCAGTAAACGGAACGCTCTGAAGGGCAGCTTAAGCACAACCACAAAGATCTAAATAACAAATAGTTACGGAATTATAAACACATAAAATGAGACATCGATACAAAACACCAAATCGCCTGATGGGTTTTATCCCCATTATGTGCGTCTTTTTGCTGCTGCCGGCCTGTTCGGATGATGCCGATGAACGCAGCAAGTTCATTGGCCGTTATGAGGTGAAGGAGTCCAGCCTTGAGACCTACACCCAGCGCGATGATTATGAAGTGAGGATCAGGAAGGATGCAGGAACGGAGAACATGGTGCTCATCAGTAACTTTTACAACCTTGATGTAGAAGTTGATGCAAGCATTGCGGGCAATAAGATTAATGTAATCAGGCAGACGCACGGCGTTTACCTTTATGAGGGAATCGGTACCTTGAGCGGCAGTGTGATCATTATGGAATATACTGTATCGTTGGCGCAGGACGATGGTGAGCTGGTTGACCGCTTGCGTGCAGAAATGACGCTGATAGACTAGCCGCCAATATGGCAAAAAAAAGCGGACAGGTAATTACCTGCCCGCTGTGGGGAATATATGTTGGGGTTGATTTTTACATCATACCGCCCATGCCGCCCATTCCCGGATTCATTGGAGGCATATCTGCTTTGTCTTCTTTGATGTCGGCGAGTACGCACTCTGTTGTGAGCAACATGCCGGCTATTGAAGCAGCATTTTCAAGGGCAACACGTGTCACTTTGGTGGGATCTATGACACCTGAGCTGTACAGGTTTTCGAAAACGCCTGTCTGGGCGTTGTAGCCATAGTCATCTTTTCCTTCTTTTACTTTTTGAACGATGATGGAGCCTTCCACACCTGCATTTTCAACGATCATCCTGAGCGGCTCTTCGAGTGCTCTGCGCACGATGGCAGCGCCGGTATCTTCGTCGGCATTTTCGCCTTTGAAGTCATCCAGTGACGAGAGTGCGCGGATGTAGGCGATACCGCCTCCGGGCACGATGCCTTCTTCAACGGCTGCGCGGGTGGCGTGCAATGCATCATCGCAACGGTCTTTTTTCTCTTTCATCTCGACCTCGCTGGCAGCGCCAACGTACAAGACGGCTACACCGCCGGCAAGCTTGGCCAGGCGCTCCTGGAGCTTTTCCCTGTCATAATCGCTGGTGGTATTTTCAATCTGTGTCTTGATCTGATTAACGCGGGCCTTGATGTTGTCTTTGTCACCTTTGCCGCTTACGATGGTGGTGTTGTCTTTGTCGGTGGTGATTTTCTCCGCACTGCCAAGGTGGCTGAGGTCAGTGTTTTCAAGCTTGTAGCCCTGCTCTTCACTGATGACGGTGCCGCCGGTCAGGATGGCAATGTCTTCAAGCATCGCTTTTCTGCGGTCGCCAAAGCCTGGAGCCTTCACGGCACCAATCTTCAGGGAGCCGCGCAACTTGTTCACTACCAGTGTGGCGAGTGCTTCACCATCCACGTCCTCTGCAATGATCAACAGGGGCTTGCCAGTCTGAACAACTTTTTCCAATACCGGGAGGAAGTCCTTCATCGTGCTGATCTTCTTGTCATAGATCAGAATGTAAGGATCTTCAAAAATGGCTTCCATCTTATCAGTGTCTGTTACAAAGTAAGGGGAGATGTAACCGCGGTCAAACTGCATCCCTTCCACCACGTCAACGTGTGTTTCGGTGCCTTTGGCTTCCTCGATGGTGATGACACCTTCTTTTTTGACCTTCGACATCGCTTCAGCAATCAGTTTGCCAATGTTCTTGTCGTTGTTGGAGGAGATGGTAGCGACCTGTTCAATTTTTTCGATGCTGTCGCCCACCTCTTTTGATTGTAACTTAAGGTTTTCAATGACTGTGAGAACGGCTTTGTCGATGCCGCGTTTCAGGTCCATCGGGTTGGCGCCTGCGGTTACGTTTTTGAGACCTGCAGAAATGATGGCCTGTGCAAGTACGGTAGCAGTGGTTGTACCATCACCAGCCACATCGGCGGTTTTGCTGGCCACTTCTTTCACCATCTGTGCGCCCATGTTCTCTACGGCGTCTTCCAGTTCAATTTCTTTTGCAACGGTAACGCCGTCTTTAGAGATTGACGGAGCACCGAATTTTTTGTCCATGATCACGTTACGGCCTTTGGGGCCCAATGTTACCTTTACTGCGTTTGAAAGCTTGTCAACACCGCGTTTAAGTGCGTTGCGCGCTTCCAGGTTGAAGGTTATTTCTTTTGCCATGATTTTCTGATTTTTTATTTGGTTATTAAATTTTGTTTTTGCTTAGATTACTGCGTAGATGTCTGATTCCCGCATGATCAGATATTCCTCACCATCAAAGCTCAGCTCTGTACCGGCATATTTTCCGTAAAGTACATTGTCGCCTACTTTGAGGGTAACAGGATTGTCTTTGGTGCCTTCACCAACGGCAACAACAGTGCCTTTCTGAGGCTTTTCCTTTGCAGTATCGGGGATGATGATCCCTCCGGAGGTTTTTTCTTCGGCGGGAGCCGGCTGAACCAATACACGGTCAGCTAAAGGTTTGATGCTTACTTTTGTCATTTTAGAAAAATTTTCAGGTTATACAATATATTTTATGATGCAATTGTACAGTTCACAATTCCATGCGGCTTCCTTCACATATTGTGCCAAAGCATCAGAGAAGCGCTGTCAAGGTCAAAATTGCATGTTATTGATGGGCGGATAAAAAAAATGTCAGAATGGAGTGCCATTCTGACATTTTTCTGACAGCAAAGCTGCTTAATCTTCAATGTCGGGGCTTACCGGCATTGTGCGAATTTCTTGAACGTCATCCGGAATGTCGGCAGGCGAAGGAGCGGGAAAATCCATTGGCCTTGTGTCACCGGCAGGTACCAGGTCCAGAATTTCACTTTGTGCGCCCTGATGTATTTCGCTGCGCGGAATCACAAAAGTAGATGACAGCGTTAGCAACAGCAACACAATGGCAAGCGTCCAGGTTGCTTTCTCAAGGAAGTCGGTTGTTTTTCTTACGCCCATCACCTGGTTTGATGACGAGAAGTTGGATGCCAGGCCGCCGCCCTTGGCGTTTTGCACCAGCACGATCATCACCAGCAAGATGCAGGTGATGAGGATCAATACAGATATTAATACGTAGCTACCCATTGTTTTCAGTTTTTAATTGTTCTGACTTAGATGCTTTTCAATTTTTTTGCAAAGTAACTGCTTTTTTCCG
>SLDN01000130.1 GCA_007125275.1 Bacteroidales bacterium
AGAGCGCACTGTCGATTTCCTCTTTCAGTTCTTACGAAAAAAAGCAGAAGAAGATCAGGTTGAAGATGAAGAGCTGGACAGGTGGATCAAAGCTTTTGAGAAAGACAAGTTTGAGGCCGGGCTGCAGTTCTGGTATGAGATACACAAAGGGATACACGAGAGTTTGCGGGAGTTTCATTAGCCTGAATACCCTGGTTTAAACAGCCTGCGGACATGCTTCATTTATGGCAATATCAGCTTTCCAGTGATTGAGGCCTTGTTGTTGCTGATGGTGAAAAAACAAACCATCCCCTGTACCCATTATTCCGTTTGTCCTCGCCTCGCCTCAAGCTCTTCACCCATTTTCAGCACTTTATCCTCATTGAGGGGATAGGTAAGATAGATCAGCAAGGCGATCACCCCGATGCCAGCCGGAATGATGCTAAACAACATCAGCAAGCCGTTGAGGCTTTCCGCCGACTGGGCGATATTTGGCTCAAAGCCTACGCCTGCCATAAGTCTCAGGCTGATGAAGGCAGCGATGGCCCAGCCGAACTTTTGCGACATCGTTGAAGCCGAGAACACCAGTCCGGTTGCCCTTCTGCCCCTTTTCCACTCGCCGTAATCAGCTGTGTCGGCATACATCGCCCACATCAACACGCTTAACGGACCACTGGCCATCGATCCGGTTATCTGCAGAAAATAGATCAGGCCAATCTGACCGGCACTTAAAAAGTATACTGCCCCCGTGCTGATGATTGCCACGATAAAAAACAAAATGAAGGTTTTCTTTTTGCCAAGCTTTTTTGATACCCATAAAATCAGGATAACACCTAGTAAAGAACACAATTGGCCAATGGTGTTATAGGCTGACACAAGGGTTTCGAAGCTGTATGTGCGGGTTCCCAGGAAAGGCAGACTTAAGGTTTGCTGATCAATGAAATACTTGAAATAATGAGCGGTTACACTGCTCCTGATGGCAACAAACAGCACGAACGACAGGGTGGTGGCCAGCAATATAAGCCAGGGTTTGTTGGTGATGAGTTCGTAGATGTCCTGCCACACCGATGATTTTTGGGTGGGTGGCGGTATTACCCGCTCCCGGGTGCCCTTGAAGGCAATCAGAAAGAAAGCGACCGCCGCAATACCATAAATAATAAATGCATATTGCCACCCTTGTTGCTCGTTACCGCCACTAAGTGCTTTTGTCATCGGGAGAAGCGTTGCCGACACAAGGATACCCGCCGCAAAGGCAAAAATAAACTTCATGGAAGACACGGCCGTTCTGTCATAAGAGTGTGGTGATATAACCCCCATCAGGGCGGTATAGGGAATATTGATGGCTGTATAGAGCACCATAATGAGGATGAAGGTGGTGTAAGCCCAGATGATCTTACCCGACTCACTGAAACCGGGCGTAGTAAACACCAGAACACCTGCAACGGCAAAGGGGACAGCCAGCCATAACAGATAAGGCCTGAATTTGCCCCACCGGGTATTGGTGCGATCTGCGATCATGCCCATGATGGGATCATTGACGCCATCGAAAAGCCTGGTAATTAGAAACATCGTGGCGGCAACGGAAGCAGGTATCAGAAAAACGTCGGTGTAGAAATAGGTGAGATACAGCATAAATGTTTGCCAGTAAAGCACCGAGGCCAGGTCGCCAAAACCATACGCCACTTTTTCCTTGAAACTGAGTATCGACGTGTCTTTTCCCATCTTCTTACTAATTTTTTCAGCCGCCAATATACTCAAATATTCTTTTCAACCGGCTAATGCTTTCCTGAACACAAAACAGGCACACCATTCATCATGGATTCAAATATTTGAACACCAAGTCTTTCTTTTGCAAGCCAGGCAAGCTGCTTTTGATCACGACATTCGCCTGTTGATTCGGCAAAAGGTCGAAAAAATTATCACTAAAACGTGCATCAGGGTCAGGTGTTTCAATGCAGAGATTCCTGACCAGGGTATCTGACACCAGCGATACAAGATACTCTTTATCTGTTTGTCTGAGGCGATACTGAAGGTCGGGTCTGGCAAGTTGTAAGTCCTTGGGTTTAACGAAAAACAGCATGTTGTCAGCGATCTGTTTGTCCCCTATTAGTAAACGTATATCAAACACTTTTTCACCGGCCTTGTCTTTTGGCAAAAGCAATGAAAGCTCTTTTTCCAGCAGCAGTGTTGCCGTGTTAGGTGAAACCTCAACCTCTTTAACAGATTCGAAAATGGTTTTGCCTGAGAAGTCCATAAGCTTCACCTGCAGCATGGCATCAAACGCACTGATTTTGTCTGAAACCACATAAACCCTGACAGAGCTGTTTATTCTTTTTACAGTAACAATCACGGGCCTGAAGGCTTTTTTCACGGCATAATGGGCAGCTTTCCATCTTGAGAAGTAGTCGATTGTTGACCAGGAAATGGTGGGCCAGCAATCGTTGAGCTGCCAAAAGAGGCTCCCCATGCAATGCGGCATGGCGCTGCGGTGGGCTTCAATAGCCGTTTTATATGCTTCGGCCTGTAAAACCTGACTAAGATATACAAAGTGCTCGAACTGCTCAGGCGCATCGTGGTATTGCTCCACATACCATTTGATCAAATCATTGCCGTCGAAGCCCAGCTGTAACCAATCCAGTTTGCTTCTTTGCCGGTGTCGTATCACAGCTGAATCGAGCATCAATTCATCATCGTTGGCAAAAGTCCTGATGGTCTGCATCGAAGGAAAGGCCTGCAGCCCCCACTCGGTGACAAAACGGGGTACATTTTCCCAATACGAGTCAATGGGTTTTTGTCCAAAGCAAACCGTCCAATCGTGCTCATCACCCGATTTGCGATCGGGGAGATTATTGTTTATGGTAGCTGGCGTCGAAGGCCAATAGCTGTTTTTGGGGTCGTGATGTCTTACTGCGGCAGGCAGGATGTTGTGAAAAATCTTTTCATAGGTCTCCCACAATTGCTGTGTTATCTTGTTGTCGAGTCCATCCTGCCATTCCCATTTATGCCAGCCATACATAATTTCATTGTTGCCGCACCAAAGGGCCAGGCAGGCATGGTTACGCAAGCGCTTCACATTGTATTCGGCTTCTCTCTTAATGCTTTCCAGGTGGGGTTGGTCACCCGGCTGCATCGCGCAGGCAAACATAAAATCCTGCCACACCAGCAAGCCGTTTTCATCACATAGCTGATAAAACAAATCTTCTTCATAGATGGCCCCGCCCCAGACCCTAAGCATATTCATATTGGCCGACTTTGCGCAGGCAATCAGCTTTCTGTAGCTTTCCACTGTAACAGCAGCCGTGAGTGTTTCAGAAGGAATCACATTGGCACCTTTCATAAAAACAGGGATGCCGTTGACTTCAAAATAAAAAGTGTGACCTGATGTGTCTGGTTTTTGAACAAGCTTTACGGTTCTTACGCCAATCTTGATGGATTTTTCACAAATTATTGTATCCCCACGGCGCAGATGAAATTCGAAATCATATAACCACGGCTCTCCCAAACCGTTTGGCCACCACAGGCGTGGTTTTTCCAGTGTAAATTCAATTTCAAGCCGGTGCTTCCCTTTTCTTAATCCGGCATCTTTCCTGATACCGATATCTTCTCCATTGATTAATAAAGATAGGGTATAATTACCGGTGTTTAAAATCTCAACATCTACCCATGCATTCATGGTTGCTTGCCATTTGTCTATGGTTTTGGTTGCCACATATACGTCATTGATGGCAGCATGATTCCATGCTTCGACATAAACCGGTCGCCAGATGCCCGAGGTTACCAGTCTTGGTCCCCAGTCCCAGCCATAATGAAAGGGAGCCTTGCGGGTGTAGATGCTGGTTTGTTTGTTTTCCGGAGCTTTTTCATTGTGTGCAGGTATGGTATGTCCGGATTTTGCCTGTTTCGCCAACCCCTTTGCCACCGGAGAGTAAAAATGAATACGCAGTGTGTTCAGGCCCTGGGCCAGACGTTCTTTGCAATTGATCCGGTGACTGACAAACATATTGTCTGTGGTGAGGATGAGATCCTCATTAAGAAACACATCAGCATAGGTGTCAAGACCTTCAAAAACCAGATCAACCACGTCATTTTTGAGGAGGTCGTCAGTAACGAAGAATGAAGTTTTATATTCCCAGTCC
>SLDN01000046.1 GCA_007125275.1 Bacteroidales bacterium
AATGTTGCATAATTGAGAAAAAAATATACTTTTGCAAAAAATTAAACCACTACAAACATGTATTGGACACTAGAACTTGCTTCAAAATTAGAAGATGCCCCCTGGCCGGCCACAAAGGAAGAGCTTATTGACTATGCGCTTCGGTCGGGAGCACCTATGGAGGTCATTGAAAACCTCCAGGAAATTGAGGATGAAGGAGATGTTTATGAAAGCATAGAAGATATCTGGCCGGACTATCCGACCAAGGATGATTTCTTTTTTCATGAAGACGAATACTGACATCTTCGATTCATATTGTATAACCCAAAAGACCGGCTCCAATGCCGGTCTTTTTGCTGAAATGACCGTTCGCAATTTTTGTGCAACTGAACAGGTTTTATTGTTGACAGATTTGATTAACTTTGTGTTCCCAAAAAAGATGCATATATGCTCAACATAGTTAAAACATTATTCGGCACCAAGGCCGACAGAGATTACCGTGAGATCAAGGATGTATTCCATAGAACACTCGAAGTGTACGAAGAGATCAAGAAGCTTGACAATGATCAGCTTCGGGCCAAAACACTTGATTTTAAGCAGCGTATTGCTGATCACATAGCTGAAGAACAGCGCCAGATCGATACTTTGCGTGAATACCTGGACACCAACTATGATATTGATTTTGAGGAGAAAGACAGGGTTTACAACCAGATAGACCAGCTCGACGATAAGCAAAATGAGAAGACGCAAGAATTGCTTTATGAACTCATTCCCGAGGCTTTCTCCGTGGTGAAAGAGACAGCCAGGCGTTTCAATGATCAGGAAGAAGTGATCGTCGCTGCCACTGATTTCGACAGGGAGCTGGCAGCTACGCGACCGAGCATCGACATCAGGGGCGATAAGGCACACTACAAGAACCAATGGATGGCCGGTGGCAACATAATCACTTGGGACATGGTGCATTACGACGTGCAGTTAATCGGCGGAATTCATCTTCACAAAGGAAAAATTGCCGAGATGGGAACCGGTGAAGGGAAAACCCTGGTAGCTACCTTGCCAGTGTATTTGAATGCGCTTCCAGGTAAAGGTGTTCATATTGTGACAGTAAACGATTATCTGGCCAAGAGAGACAGCGAATGGATGGGTATGCTCTTCCAGTTTCACGGTCTGAAAGTCGACTGTATCGACAAGCATCAGCCACACTCACAGGAGAGAAGAGATGCTTACCTTGCCGACATTACCTACGGAACGAACAATGAGTTTGGCTTTGACTACCTGCGTGACAATATGTCGCGCAACCCCGAGGAGCTGGTGCAACGCAAGTTGAATTACTCCATTGTGGATGAGGTAGACTCTGTATTGATTGATGATGCGCGTACACCCCTGATCATCTCCGGACCCACACCCAGGGGCGAAAAGCATGAGTTTCATGAAATGAAGCCCAAGGTGGAAAGGCTTTACAGCGCCCAGCGTAACCTTTTGACCAACATGCTGGCTGAAACACGTAAGCTCCTCTTGCCCAAAGAGGGTGAGCCCGATGAGAAGAAAGGTGGGGAATTGCTGCTTCGCTGCCATCGCGGACTTCCTAAAAATAAAGCACTTATCAAGTTCTTATCTGAGCCCGGCATCAAAACCATCCTGCAAAAAACGGAAAACTTTTACATGCAGGAGCAGAGCAAGCATATGCATGTTATTGATGATGAGCTCTTTTTCGTCATTGAAGAAAAGAACAACTCCATTGAGCTCACCGAAAAGGGGATTGACCTGATCACCGGGCAAACCGACGACCCGGGTTTCTTTATCCTGCCGGATATGGGTTCTGAGATGGCGGAACTTGAAAAAGCGGAGCTGCCATCCGAAGAAAAGCTGGAAAAAAAGAATGAGCTGCTCAACGATTTTTCTGTAAAAAGTGAGCGTGTACATACGATCAACCAGCTGCTTAAGGCCTATACGCTCTTTGAGAAAGACACGGAATATGTGATCATGGACAACAAGGTCAAGATCGTTGACGAGCAGACCGGCCGTATCATGGAGGGGCGCCGTTACTCTGACGGTTTACACCAGGCCATCGAAGCCAAGGAGAATGTAAAGATCGAAGCGGCAACGCAGACGTATGCCACCATTACGCTGCAAAATTACTTCAGGATGTACCACAAGCTGGCCGGTATGACGGGTACGGCTGAAACGGAAGCAGGCGAATTCTGGAACATTTACAAGCTTGATGTAGTGGTGATACCCACCCACAGGCCCATTGTGCGTAAGGACATGGAAGACCTGATCTACAAAACCAAGCGTGAAAAATATAATGCGGTTATCGATGAGGTCAGTTTGCTTGTACAGGCTGGTCGTCCCGTACTTGTAGGTACCACTTCCGTGGAGACATCAGAGCTGCTCAGCAGGATGCTCAAACTGCGGAATATTAGTCACAACATCCTGAACGCCAAACAACACCAAAAAGAAGCCCAGGTGGTAAAGGAAGCCGGACAGCCCGGTACTGTCACCATCGCCACCAACATGGCGGGACGTGGAACAGACATCAAGCTTGGTGTGGGCGTCAGGGAAGCCGGAGGTTTGGCTATTCTGGGTACCGAACGCCACGAGTCGAGAAGGGTTGACAGACAGCTGAGGGGCCGCGCCGGACGACAGGGAGACCCCGGTTCATCA
Source organism: Bacteroidales bacterium (assembly GCA_007125275.1). Next base: position 2,644 of record SLDN01000046.1, read on the forward strand.
CAGTTCTTCGTTTCTTTGGAAGACGATTTAATGCGCGTTTTCGGATCAGGAAGGATCTCTTCGCTGATGGACAGGATGGGCCTGAAAGAAGGGGAGGTGATACAACACTCCATGATCACCAAGTCAATCGAACGGGCACAGAAAAAAGTGGAAGAGAACAACTTTGGCATCCGTAAGCGCCTGCTGGAGTATGATGACGTCATGAATGCACAGCGTGAGGTGATATACAAAAAGCGTAAAAATGCACTTTTTGGTGATCGTCTGGCAGTCGATATTGCCAATATGATATTCGACACCTGTGAACAGATGATCGTGGAGTACCAGGATACCGGCGATTTTGAAGGCTTTACTTTCGAGCTGCTCAGGACATTTGGCATGGAACCACCTTTTGATAACAAGGAATTTTTGGAGGGAAAAGCTGACAAGCTGAATGAAACTCTTTACCAGACTGCCATTGATGCTTACAAGAAAAAGAATGAGCAGATTGCCAAAGTGGCTTTCCCTGTCATCAAAGAGGTACATGAAAGGGCTGCACAAAAATATGAGAACATCGCCATTCCAATTACCGATGGGATGAAAACCCTCAGCGTAACTACCAATCTTAAAAAAGCTTACGACAGTGAGGGCCGTGAAGTATCTCTTTCCATCGAAAAAGGCATCGCACTAGGCAATATTGACAACGCCTGGAAAGACCATCTCAGGGAGATGGACGACCTCAAACAGTCGGTTCAGGGAGCTGCCTATGAACAGAAAGACCCCTTGCTGATCTATAAGTTTGAATCTTTTGAGCTCTTTAAAAGGATGTTACAAAAGGTCAACAAAGACATTATCTCCTTCCTTGGAAAGGCCAGGCTGCCGGTACGTGACCCCGACCAGATCGAGCGGGGCACCCAACAGGAGCGTACAGACATGAGCAAGATGCAAACCGGCAGAAGTGACATCCCCGGAAGCAGGGGAGGTCAGAAAGCTCAGCCTGTAAGGGTAGAAAAGAAAGTAGGACGCAATGAACCTTGTCCATGCGGCAGTGGCAAAAAATTCAAGCAATGCCACGGAAAAACAGGTTAACAAAAAGCTTAATAACCATGTTGACATTCGAAACACAGTTGCGCGTCAGGTACGCCGAAACTGACCAGATGGGCTTTGCATACTATGGCAATTATCCACAGTATTATGAAGTTGGCAGAGCCGATGCCATGCGACAACTCGGCACGACATACAAGGATATGGAGGAAAAAGGTGTGGTCATGCCCATCGTGGATATGCACATCAAATATATCCGACCTGCACGTTACGATGATTTGCTCACCATCAAAACAAGCGTTTCAGGACTGCCGGCTTCACGAATGCATTTTGACTATGAAATTTACAACGAAGAGGGAAGACTGCTCAATAATGGCTACACCGTGCTTGCCTTCCTGAAAAAGGAAACCGGCAGACCCTGCGGTGCACCCGACTGGTTCCTGAATAAA
>SLDN01000187.1 GCA_007125275.1 Bacteroidales bacterium
ACACCTCCTGGTCTTCTCTGTGCACTTTGTGTAACTTCAATACAAAATGATGCTTATGCAAAGGTACAGGGAAGACAAAGGGGTGTGCGATGTATTTAATCTTTATATTTGGCAAGGAAACGATGGATCATCGTGTCAAAACAGTGCTTTTCTGGATTGTGAAATACCACTTCAACCGGTAACGCATAAACAGGCAGGTCAGCCATATACTCACTGAACTCAGTGTTGATCAGTCGTGTTGCATCTTTCTCTGTCGTAACGATGATCTTTGAATAGCTGATCGTCTTTTCAAAATCATAGCGAAGCTTTTGCAGGTCTTTTTTGGTGAATTGATGGTGGTCCGGATACTTGTGCACAAATAAATCCTTGCAGCAGGTTTTGAGGTGCTCTTCCAGGGCAACTGTATTGGCAATGCCGCTGAGCAAAAAAATGCTTTTGATGGCGGTGCCTGGCTGTTCAACAGCAGCCGGGGTTAAAGGCACCATTTTTTTGTAATTGAACTTTGAGAAGAAAACGGACCGTGGTTTGTGTTTTTTCAGTTGTTTGTTGAAAAAGCGGCGGTCGAGTGGTGAAAAGACCTGGGGTGTCTTTGTAACAATCAGAGCGTCAGCACGCTTGGCCCTTGTTTTTGCCTCCCGCAAATGGCCTACAGGCAACAGGTAATCTTTGAAAAACGGATTGTAGTAACCGGTCAATAAAAGATTGAGCCCCGGCTTAACAAACCTGTGCTGAAAGGCATCATCAAGGATAATCAGGTTTGTTCCGGGGTGATCGGCCATGATCTTTTTTATTCCTTTGCGTCTGTTTCCGTGCACCGCCACAACAATGTCCGGAAACTTTAGGTGCATCTGCATGGGCTCGTCGCCAATATCAGCTGTTGTACAACCCGCCCCAGCCTCGTAATAACCACGTGTCTTGCGCTTATATCCGCGGCTGAGTACAGCGATATTGTATTCTTCTTTCAGCAAATTGACCAGGTATTCAACATGCGGGGTCTTGCCCGTACCCCCCGTGCGCAGGTTCCCTAAGCTTATAACAGGGAAGGAATATTCCTTCGAAGGAAGCAGGCCAATATCAAACAAAAGATTGCGACAAAAAATCACAAACCCGTAGAGCAAGGCAAACGGAAGCAAAAAAATGCGAAAAAACCCCATTTTAAAAACTGCAGATAGTAAATGGAAAACCGTAAAGTTCGGAAAAAATCTCGTAATTTTGATGAAAATCAAAAAAAATATAGAGATTTCCTATGTTATTGAAAGAATTTGTAAGTCTTTTGGCAGGAATTGCCCCGTTTTCCTTGCAGGAATCATACGACAATTCGGGCATCCAGGTTGGTTCACCTCAACAAAGTGTGGGGCGCGGCCTCGTTTGTCTCGACGTTACGCCGGATGTGGTGCAAGAAGCGATTCATAAAGAATGTGATCTGATTGTTTGCCATCACCCTTTGATATTTAAGGGTATTACAAGCATTACCGGCAAGAACAACACCGAGGCCATCATCATTGAGGCCATCAAACGGGGTCTGGCCATTGTGGCCATTCATACCAATCTCGATAAAATTCATCACGGGGTGAATCACGAACTGGGAGAGCGGCTGGGTCTTCAAAACATGCGCATATTGCAACCTGAGGCAGGCTTACTGAAAAAGCTTGTCACCTTCTGCCCAACAGCCCAGGCAGAGCAAGTCAGGGCAGCGCTGTTTGAGGCAGGTGCAGGCGTTATTGGGAACTACGACTGTTGCAGCTTCAACAGCGAAGGCAAGGGCTCATTCAGAGCAGGCGAACACAGTAACCCGTTTGCCGGCGCGCTGAACGAACTGCACTATGAGCCGGAAGTGCGCCTCGAGACCATTTTTCCCGCCTATCTGCAACCCATGATCCTTAAAGCCCTGATCCGGAGCCACCCTTACGAAGAAGTGGCGTACGATATTTATCCACTCGAAAATGTCTTTGATAAAGTGGGCTCAGGTATGATCGGGGATCTCGAAGCGCCAATGCCTGCAAAAGACTTTCTTGCACAAGTGAAAAAAAGCCTGAACGTTCCCTTTTTGCGCCATTCAGCCATTGCTCACCCAGAGATAAAAAGCGTGGCGATATGTGGTGGCTCCGGGTCTTTCCTGTTGCAGCAGGCAACCAAAGCCGGTGCACAGGCATTTGTTACAGCTGATGTAAAGTACCACCAGTTTTTTGATGCGGAAAAAAAGATAATGCTCGTTGATGCCGGACACTATGAAACCGAGCAATATACTAAAAATTTGTTGCATAAGATGGTTAAGAAAAAAATGCCTAAATTTGCACTCCTGATTTCAGAAGCAAATACCAACCCGGTAAACTACTATTAGTTCTTTGTATGTCAATATAAAACACATTTGAAAATATGTCCAAAACCACAAAAAGCAAGCAGGAACAAACAGCCGGCAGCGAAAATGAGCAGCAAAAAATGGTCAACCCCAGCACCGGCACGGAAGACTCACCCGTAGATACTCCTGAATCTATTGCCGATGAGAGCATTGAGCATACTGTAAATGCCAAGCTGATCTCTTTATATGCCCTTCAGCGCATCGACCAGCGAATAGACGGTATCCGCAGCGTCAGGGGTGAATTGCCCCTCGAGGTGCAAGACCTGGAAGACGAGATTGAAGGACTGGCCACAAGGGTGCAGAAGTTCAGGGACGAAATACAGCATCTGGAAAATGAAATTTCCAACAAAAAGATCGCTGCCCAGGAGAGCCTCGAACTCATTAAAAAGTATGAGGCACAGCAGATGAATGTCCGCAACAACCGCGAATATGACTCTTTGTCTAAAGAAATTGAGTTTCAGACCCTCGAGGCGCAGCTGTCAGAAAAAAGGATGAAAGAGTTTTCTGCAGAGGTTGAGATCAAAATCGAAATGGTAAACAAAGTGGAGGAAGAGCTGGCTGAAAGGAGAAAAGACCTGGAGGACAAAAATGCCGAGCTGAATGACATCATTGCCGAAACGGAAAAAGACGAGAAAATCCTGCTGGAAGACTCAGAGAAACAAAAAAAGATCATCGACGACAGGCTGCTGATCGCTTATCAACGCATCAGGGGCAATGCACGCAACGGGCTTGCCGTTGTTCCGGTGGAAAGGGATGCCTGTGGCGGATGCCTGAACAAAATACCACCGCAACGCCATCTTGACATTCGCCTGCATAAAAAAATCATAGTGTGCGAATATTGTGGAAGGGTGCTCGTTGACGATGAAATCGTAAAAAGCGTTATGGAATCCTGATGGATTCAAAAAAAAACCGGGGCAGCACCCCGGTTTTTTTTATGCTAAATGTTTTTAAAACCTGAATCCGAATGTTGCCCTGAATGCGCTTGCCGTAAAGTCGCGGTTGGCAACGGGGCCGCCGTTTTCCAGGGTATACATAAAGTAGTCTTCTGAATGAAAAGCATAGGTATAGGCAAAGTCGAGGAAAAAGTCGCCTTCGCGTATGCCGAAGCCGGCTGAAATGAGGGAGCGCTGCCCGTCATTCACATCTGAAGCATAAGGGCTTGAGTAATAAGCGTAACCAGCTCGCAGGGTTACCGGGTCGAGTCTTACCTCTCCTCCAACGCGCACGTTGTGCTGCTGAGCAAAAGAATTCCTGATCAGGTTGTTTTCGTCCGAAAACAAATATTCACTGCTGCGAAGCCGTGCTTTGGTATAGTCCACATATTCGTAATCAATATTTAGCAGCCCAAGCTGGCCAAATATCAGGCCTACACTGCCAATGGCTTTCAGCGGGGTGTTGATTTCGTAATCGAAGCGCCCTTCTGGCGACCGGGCAAAATCAGTGTAATCGGGCAGGTTCAGGTCAGAGCGCATCGAAGTCCAGTATTTGTCATTAAGACTGAAAAACGTGGGTGTATGGAAGGCGCCGCCAAGGCGCAACATATCGGTCACGCGCAGGATTGCCCCGACTTTGAAGTTATAACCACTCCCTGAAGTTTTTAAGGAGTTGGTGTAAGTCATGGAGTTAAATATGTCATTGTTGTTTTCAATATCTTTTTCGCTGAAAACAATTTCTTCTTTATACCTTACAGAGGGCAGACCTACGGTGGCACCCAGGTAGAGCCTGTCATTGTAATTGGCACCCATGGAGAT
>SLDN01000097.1 GCA_007125275.1 Bacteroidales bacterium
CATGTAATTTGCCATTTCAGATGCCATTTCGTAACCAATTACCGGCATTAGGGCAGTTGTGATGGATGGACTGCTTAATAGCTTCTCCAGTGATATCGAAGAGTTGATCATCAAACCATCAACAAGGTTGTTCTTAAGGCTACTAGTTGCTGCAATCAACAACTTCAGGCTCTCCAGCATGGCGTGTCCAATCATTGGCAGGTATGCATTGAGGTCAAGGCATGCACGTCCGCAAAGCGAAGACACGAGCATGTCATTGCTGTAAACTTTATGCGCTACGCTGATCACAAACTCCGGAATCACCGGGTTCACCTTTCCCGGCATGATGCTACTGCCAGTTTGTTTTTGCGGGATGCTCATCTCGCCTTTCCCCACAACATCAGAAGCCAGCAACCTGATATCAGAGGCTATTTTTTCGAGGTTAACAGCGTGCGCCTTAATGATTGCATGCACTTCTACAAAAGCATCCAGGTTCTGGGTGGCATCGCTCAGGTTTTCACTGCGGGTCAGAGGCATGTTGGTAAGTTTCTGCAAATGCGACACAGCTTCCATCACATAATATCTGGGAATGGCCAGTCCGCTGCCGGTGGCACCACCACCCAGATTAACCACCTTGATACGTTCAAAACATTTAGAAACACGCCACCAGTCGCGCGACAAAGCATCGCTGTAAGCAGAAAACAGCATGCCCCAGGACGACGGCAAGGCTTCCTGCATCTGTGTGTAAGCGATCCGCAAATCGTTGCGGTGTCTGCCCTCGATCTTTTCAACAGAGGCCCGCAATGCATTGATGGCTCCCTCCAGTTTTACAAGCAGCTGCATGGCGGCTAGCTTCAATGCTGTTGGAACTACATCGTTTGTGCTTTGGAATAAATTAGCGTGTTTCAGTGGATCGATGTGTGAATAACTTCCCGAGGGCCGGCCCGCTTTTTGCAAAGCGACATTTGTGATGATCTCATTAACATTCATATTTATGGATGTGCCGGCACCGCCCTGTACCGCAGGCACAACAAAATGCTCAAAATACTGACCTGCTGACACCTCTATAGCAGCCTCGGTCAACCTTTTAAACACGCTTATGTCTTCCAGCCCTAAGGGCAATGCTGTGCCGGGCATTTGTTTTGCGGCAACCTCACTAAAAGCAATGATGGTGCGATAGGCTGCCAGTTTGACAAGGCCCAGTGCCCGGTACCATTCCACGTGAAACTGGGTGTCATTGGCAAAATTCTGCATCGCCCGACGGGAATGTATGCCATACAACGCATCTTCAGGAAGTTCAAGCTGACCAATAAAATCTTTTTCTTTCCTCATAAATTCGTTTCAGGTTAACGTTGTGCAATAATCCTGCAATTTGAATAGCAGTTTCAAATATACGTTGTATTTTTGATTGTTCAAGTAATTCATAAAAAGCCAATCTTAACTTTGGATAAAAAAAGAACAAAAAAATATCTATCAAATAAACTTTTTGTGTTTTGTATTGTTTCGATAAACAAACAATTAAAACTTCATCCAAACTAATTCATTCATCATTCATCAAAAACCCTAAAAAAAATGAACAACACGCTTATCTATTTAATTCCTTTTATAGGTCTGATAGCCATTGCCTTTACGATAGTACGGGCGATGTGGATCAGAAAACAACCGAAAGGCAACGACAAGATGATCCGCATCGCCGGATACATTTCGGATGGTGCGATGGCCTTCATCAAAGCTGAATACAAAATCTTATCCATCTTTGTGATATCCATCGCGTTACTCCTTGCAATAGCCACCGGGACAGAAACATCATCGCCCCTGGTGGCTGTTTCATTTATCATGGGTGCATTAAGCTCGGGCCTTGCAGGCTTTATTGGTCTGCGCATCGCGACCAAGGCCAATGTACGCACAACCCACGCGGCCAGAACAGGATTAAACCCTGCACTGAAGATCGCATTTGCCGGTGGTAGTGTGATGGGGCTGGCAGTTGTTGGTTTGGGCATACTCGGCCTGAGCCTACTGTTTATCATTTATGCTCATTTATTCGGCACTGAAAGCATAGCTGAGGTAAATAAGGTGCTGACAGTGGTTACCGGTTTCTCGTTCGGAGCCTCTTCCATTGCTTTGTTTGCCAGGGTAGGTGGTGGGATCTTCACCAAAGCAGCTGACGTTGGCGCTGACCTTGTAGGGAAAGTCGAATCTGGAATTCCTGAAGACCATCCGCTGAACCCGGCTACCGTTGCCGACAATGTGGGCGACAACGTGGGCGATGTAGCCGGTATGGGCGCTGACCTTTTCGAGTCGTATGTCGGTTCGATGATCGCAGCAATGGTACTTGGTGCAACCTTCCTGGTCGGATATGCCGGCTTTGTGGATGGGGGCTACACTGATGCCTTCAAAGGTCTCTCACCTGTGGTTCTGCCTATGCTCCTTGCAGGTGCCGGCATCATCACTTCCATTATTGGAACATATTTTGTCCGTGTAAAAGAAGGTGGCAACCCCCAAACAGCACTTAACGTTGGGGAACTTGTTTCCTCCCTGCTGATGGTTATTTTTTCATACTTTATCATTACCAACGTTCTTCCCAAAAGCATTATATTTACCGATCTGCTGTACGGAGGCATCGAAAGAGAAATCACTTCCTTCAATATATTTTTATCTTCCCTTGTCGGACTGATTGCCGGCCTGGTAATTGGATACTCCACTGAATTCTTTACCGGCACCAATTATCTGCCCGTAAGAATCATTGCGAAACAGTCCACTTCCGGTTCAGCTACAAACATCATTTCCGGATTGGGTATCGGCATGCTCTCTACCATCATTCCCGTCATAACGATTGCCGCTACCATTATGGTGGTGTTTCATCTGGGTGGTCTTTATGGTATCGCCATTGCTGCAGTAGGGATGCTTTCCAACCTCGGTATACAGCTTTCTGTTGATGCTTATGGACCTGTGTCTGACAACGCCGGTGGTATTGCAGAAATGGCAGAACTGCCTCCGGAGGTAAGGGAAAGAACCGACAAGCTGGATGCCGTTGGAAATACCACTGCCGCCATCGGGAAAGGATTTGCTATTGGCTCTGCTGCATTAACTGCACTCGCACTATTTGGTGCCTATATGACGGCTGCCAACATTTCGTCAATCGACGTTACCAAAGCAAATGTAATCGCTGCTGTTTTCATCGGCGCTTTGATGCCATACGTATTTTCCGCACTTACCATCAAAGCGGTTAGTGACGCTGCCCGCTCCATGATCGAAGAAGTGAGGCATCAGTTTAAAACCATCGCTCCTCTCAACAAAGCGTTGGCTGTAATGAAAAAGAATGAGAATATACCTGTGGACAAATGGAGCAAAGAAGATGTAGCGGTGCTCAATGCTGCAGAAGGAACTCCTGATTACGGTCGATGTGTGACCATCTCCACCAAGGCCGCACTGCGCGAAATGATCCTGCCCGGCATTATTGCCGTTGCCGTTCCTGTCCTCGTAGGACTGCTCCTGGGTGCTACTCCGGAGGCCAGGGCTGAATCACTCGGTGGTCTGCTCGCCGGGGTTACCGTTTCCGGTGTGTTGCTGGCCATTCTGCAATCGAATGCCGGTGGCTCGTGGGATAATGCCAAAAAGCTCATTGAAAAAGGCTTTACCCTTAACGGTGAACTCCACGGCAAAGGCTCAGAAGCTCACAAAGCATCCGTAGTAGGTGACACGGTAGGCGATCCTTTGAAAGATACTTCAGGCCCCTCGTTGAACATACTTCTGAAGCTCGTTTCAATCGTAGCTCTCGTGCTTGCAGGTTCTGCGTTCTAAACATCCGGGCAATAATCAAAACAACATACAAAAGGCTGCCTCAACAACGAGGCAGCCTTTTTTTATCAAAACCCTATCTTTGCAACAAAAAATACCGATGGCCAATTTTCGATGGCCGATTGCCGATGGCCGATTGCCGATTACTGATTTTTGATGATCAGCGGAAAACCGAACTCCGAACTCTGAACTATTTAACCCCGAACTCTGAACTAATCAACTCTAAACTAATCAACTCCGAACTAATTAACTCCGAACCCACAACCACCTAGCCAACGAATATGACAGAAATTAAAGCGACAAGCGGGCATACAAA
>SLDN01000022.1 GCA_007125275.1 Bacteroidales bacterium
GATTGCCCTGGTGGCGATGGGAGTGATCGGATTTGGCATCACCATCATATTCATTGCCTTCAGCGGTGTTGACCTGGCCATTACGATGGTGATGGTGGAGGTATTGATGGTCATTCTGGCAATGGCTGTCCTGTATCACCTTCCGGGATACACCAAATATTCTGATACGGGTGCCAGGATGCGCGACGGACTCGTGGCCGCCATTGTAGGTATTTTTATGATGGTGCTTGTTTTGCAGGCCGGCACAAGCCAGCTGGAGCTTCCCATTTCTGAATTCTTCAAAGAAAAAAGCTATTCCGAAGCCTTTGGCAGAAATATAGTGAACGTGATTCTGGTAGACTTCAGGGCACTGGATACCCTCGGCGAAATAACGGTGATTGCCATTGCCGCCATTGGAATTTTCTCGATGATCAAGTTAACAAAAAAATAAAGAACTGATATGGAATCGGTCATATTACAGATTGCTGCCCGCCATATGCGCCCCTTGCTGATCATCCTCTCGGTGATCGTACTTTACCGCGGCCACAATGAGCCCGGTGGTGGTTTCATCGGCGGGTTGATGCTGGGTGCAGCATACATCTTGTATGCCATGGCCTTTGGCGTCGGCAAAACGCAAAACAGGATACTTTTCAGTCCCATCAACCTCACGGCCCTGGGCCTGTTGATTGCCTTGCTTAGTGGAGTACCTGCATTATTCAGCGGGATGCCTTTCATGACAGGTGAATGGATCACGCTCTTTGAAGGTGCAGCCCTGGAGGTTAAGCTGGGCACACCGCTGCTGTTCGACCTCGGTGTGTTTTTTGCCGTGGCCGGGATGTTGATGCTTGTCATGTTTTCAATAATGGAGGAATAAAATATGCTTTTTTTGCTTGCAGTAGTCATAGGGGTTTTGTACGGATCAGCAGTTTATTTGCTGCTCCGCCGCAACATTTTCAAGCTGGTGCTCGGATTGATCTTTCTGGGGCATGCCACCAACCTGCTGTTGTTTGTCGCCAGCGGCCTTACAGCCGGTTATCCGGCCTTCCTCAGAAACATAGCGGGAGAAACAGAAATGATGGCGGACCCACTGCCCCAGGCGCTCATACTCACAGCCATCGTGATTGGTCTCGGTGTAACAGCTTTCGCATTGGTGCTTGTATATCGCTTCTATAGTGTTACGAAAACAGTTGATTTGGACGAATTATCTGAAAACGAATAAACATGATACTGATCTTACCCATCATACTGCCCCTGTTATTTATGGTGATTTTGATTTTCACCCGCAGGTGGCTGTTTTTCCAGCAGGCGTTCAGTCTGCTGGCAAGCATTGGTCTTACTGTGCTGGCTGCTATGTTGCTGCAACATGTTTATCTGGGCGATATAACCACATTGCAGATGGGATCATGGCCTGCGCCCTATGGGATCACCCTCGTGGCCGACCTGCTATCGTCCATTATGCTGCTCACCACATCCTTTGTAGCCGTAGTGGTCATGATCTACAGCCCCGGCTTCATTGACAAAGAAAGGCAGACCGCCGGATACTATCCCCTGGTTTTTGGTTTGCTGATGGGCGTAAACGGCGCCTTCCTCACCGGCGACATCTTCAATATGTATGTTTGGTATGAGGTGATGCTCACCTCCTCTTTTGTGCTGATCGCCCTGGGAGGCTCGGCAGAGCAGCTGCGTGGCAGCATAAAGTATGTGACCATCAGTTTTGTGGCCTCCATATTTTTTGTCGCCGCCATCGGGATACTCTACGGGCAGGCCGGCACGCTCAACATGGCCGACCTGGCTTACAAAATGCGAACCTGGGAAGACATGCCGTACATCAATGGCGCATTGATGCTATTCTTTGTGGCCTTCAGTGTGAAAGCCGCTCTGTTCCCATTCTTCTTCTGGCTGCCGGCATCATACCATACACCTCCGGTAGCCATCACCGCACTTTTTGCCGGCACATTGACAAAAGTCGGCATCTATACAATGTTTCGTTTTTACAGCCTTTTTGTGGTGCAGGATGTTCTTTTCTGGAAGATCTTTCTATTGGTGATCGCAGGGCTAACGATGTCGATCGGCGTGCTGATGGCTGCTTCGCAGTTCGACATTCGCAAGATACTATCGTTTCACATCATTAGCCAGGTAGGATATATGGTGATGGGGCTAGCCATCTTCACCACCAATGCAATTGCCGCAGCCATATATTTCACCGTGCATAACATGCTGTCCAAAACCAATACCTTTCTGGCCGGCGGACTGGTATACCAGCGATCAGGCAGCTATGACCTGAAACACCTGGGTGGCTTATACAAAACCGCCCCCTTCATGGCATTGCTGTTTTTTATCCCGGCCATGTCGCTGGCAGGCATCCCTCCCCTGCCCGGCTTCTTCGGAAAGTTTTTCCTGATCAAGGGAGGCTTTGAGGCCGGCGATTATTTCATCACGGCAGTGGCCATCGCCGTTGGGTTGTTCACCCTCTTTTCAATGGTCAAAATCTGGAATGAGGCCTATTGGAAAAAAGCCCCTGAAGGAGAAGCCGGCAACGGGAAAGTTGGCAAGTCGGCCATCGCAGCCTCCACTGTGCTGGCAGCTGCAGTGATTCTGCTGGGTATTTTTGTTGGTCCGGTGATGGAGATAACACAACAGGCAGCCATACAGCTCGCGGATCCATATCAATACATACAAGCTGTTTTAAATATTTCATTACAATAAAAAGAGAGAACATGCGCAGCATATTGAACATATTTGTTCGTTTTATCAGACTCATATTGTTTATCCTTTACTATTTAAAGGAACTCGTTCTTTCAAGTCTTTACGTGGCTTGGGACATCATTACGCCTAAAGACCTGATGCGCCCGGGCTTTGTTGAAGTACCCATTGATCTGAAAAATGAAACCGCCATCATTGCGCTTGCCAACCTGATCTCAATGACGCCCGGTAGCCTGACGGTAGACATGACCCCGGATAAAAAGAAGATATATATCCATGCCATGTATCTATATGACAAGGAGCTGTTTATCAAAAAGATAAAAGGAGAGCTCGAAAACAAGATCCGTTTAATATTCGAATAAAACATCTTAGCATATGACAATCCTGGCAACATATCCCGTTTTGAATTTCGCGATACACTTCAGCTTCGCCTGCCTTACCATTGCTTTGTTTGCAGGCCTGTACCGCTTGCTCACCGGCCCTTCGCTGCCCGACCGCATCGTGGTGATGGATCTTGTGGCATCGCTGGTGATTGGGCTCATCATCACCTACATCATGCTTACCGGAAAACCCGTGTATCTTAATGTCGCCGTGATCATTGCCCTGCTGGTTTTTATGGGCAATATCGCTTTCGCAAAATATTTAAAGAGGAGGATAGAACAATGATGGAGTGGATCGTATCAATTTTGTTGATTTCCGGAGCATTGTTCATGCTCGTTGCCGCCATAGGCGTTGTAAAGCTTTCCGATGTGTACATGCGGATGCACGCCATCACCAAGGCAGCCTCGCTGGGTGCCATACTGATGCTTGCTGCCGTAGTACTCTGGCATCCGCAATGGATTGTTGGCATTGAAGCACTTATGGTGGTTTTATTCGTCATTCTTACTTCTCCCATCGGGGCCCACATGCTCGCAAGGGTTGCCTACCGGATGAAAGTACCCATTGGCGATGGCTATGTTATGGATGAATTAAAGGATGCTGTTGAAAGCGGTGAGCTGGATGGCGTCAGTGAAAACAAAATCACTGACTCCATTGACCAGGAGAAGATATAGTCTTTAATTCACCATATCGTGTATTACTTTTAGCAGGCACAAGGCAACGCCACCCGCATTCCTGAATTCCTTCTCCACTCTTATCTTTAGAACGCATTAATATCAAGCGTAATACGAAAGATACACGGGTAACACACATGCATGCAATAAGCTTTTTTTTGTACTTTTACAAAACCAAACCCCAATACTTCACCGGCATGGCAACATACAAAAAAATCCCTTACGGCATCAGCAACTTCCACGACCTGATTGCACAACAATATTATTATGTTGACAAAACAAAGTACATCGAAGTGCTGGAAAACTTTAACGAA